>NZ_BAAASJ010000098.1:1650-191072 GCF_039532825.1 Streptomyces vastus | reverse complement strand
CATCTCCTACTGGGACGACCTGGGTCTACGAACGCTCAAGCCGACCTGGCAACGGTTGAGATCAGCTGGATGAACCGCCGGATGCGTGGCCCGCATGTCCAGTGGTGTGAGAGGAGGGACGGGCGACCCGTCCCTCCTACTCGATTCAGAAGGAATCGGTGCACCTGTGCTACATCGACGAGGCCGGCAATGGACAGACGCTCGACCCTGCGAGACCTGATGCGCCTCCTGTCCTCGTCGTCGGTGGGTTCACCGTTCCTCGATCCGCTCTCAAGGATCTGACCTGGGGGTTCTTGAGCGCCAAGAAGCACTATCGGCCTCAGTTACGGAATGCCGGGCAGCTGTCCGAGCGGATCCAGCACGAGATCAAGGGCTCGGACGTCCGGAAGAACCTGCGCGAGGGCAACCACAACTGGCGGCGAGCGGCCATGGAACTGGTGGCCTCGCTGCTCGACATACTGGAAGCTCATGACGCTCGCGTGCTGGCCCGTGTCTGGATCAAGGAGGAGGGGCGCGCGTTCAATGAGTCAGGCGTGTACCCGGCCTCCGTTGCTGCCCTGAACGAAACCTTTCAGGCTCAGCTGGCCCATGAGCACTCGCGCGGCATGATGGTGCTCGACAGCCGGACCAAGGTGAAGAACGCCCCCAATGTGCATGCCGTGACCACGCGCAAATACCGTGCGGGCGGGGACAGCCTGCGCGGGATCATCGAGTCCCCGGTATTCGGCCACAGCGACACCCATACACTCCTCCAGCTCGCGGACCTGGTGGTCTCCTCACTGCTGTTCCCGATCGCCTGTCACGCCTACCTGAACGATGTGACATGGAACGTGCACTGCGACGACGCGTACCAGCCGCTGCGCGAGCAATTCGGCGCACGCCTGAAGAAGCTCCAGTTCCGCTACCAGGACCCCGTCGGCAAATGGCGAGGCGGCATTGTGGTCTCCGATCGACGGACCGCTCAGCCTTCCAGCCTCATGTTCGGGCCGGCGAAGCCCGCCGTGCCGGAGATCCTCATTCCCGGGCAGCAGGCGGACGGGGGCGAGGTGCCGAGCGGGCTGTAAGCCTGGTCCCTTGAGCTCTTCGACCACGTACCCTTGGATTGGACTAGACCTGTAGCCGCCCAAGGGAAGAGGCCCGATGAGCAAGCGTGCAGTCCTGGAGGTGATCGCCCTCGACGTTGAGGACGCGGTCGCCGCTCGGGCCGGGGGAGCGGACCGCCTCGAAGTCGTTTCCGACATGGCGGCCGACGGGCTCACCCCGTCGGTCGGGACCTTCGCGGAGATCCGGGTCGCCGTCGACATCTCGCTGCGCGTGATGCTGCGGCTGGGGGACGGGTTCGCCGCCGGTGACATCGAGGAACTGGTGTGCGCCGCACGGGAGTTGCGGGGTGCGGGGGCCGACGAGTTCGTGCTCGGGTTCCTGGACGACGGCGACGGCGTGGACGTCTCCGCGGTGGAACGGATCGTCGCCGAACTGGACGGCTGCCGCTGGACGTTCCACCGCGCGATCGACCGTGCGGCGGACCGCGACGCCCTGCGCAAGCAGCTCGCGGATCTGCCGGGGCTCGATACATACCTCTCGGCGGGCTCGGCGGCCGGTGTGGACGACGGCCTGCCCACGCTGCTCGCCGAGGCGGCGCGGCGCGGGGAGCCGGGCTATGAGCAGCGGCTCATGGTGGGCGGAGGGCTCCGGCTCGACCACGTACCCCGGCTGCGGGCCGCCGGAGTGGACGCCTTCCACATCGGCGGGGCGGCACGGCCCGGCGGATGGGCGCATCCCGTCTCCTCCGCCGCTGTACGCGAGTGGCGGGCGGCGATGGACGAGTAGCCGCTGCGGGCGGGTGGCTCAGGGCGCTCACCGGGAGCCGCATACCAAAGTGGCAGTGCCGTAGACCATCGGCTGATGACGGGGGCCCCGCCCCTCGCCACACTGAGGGCTGCGCAGCAGAAAACGGGTGGAGGGCGCATGAGCGTGGATATGCAGAAGGAGCCGGACGCACGGGCAGGCCGGGGGGACCGGGCCGGCCGGCCGGGCCGGGGCGACGGGGTTGCCCAGGCCGACCAGCCCACCGTGCTCGCCGAGTCGACCTGGGGCGTTCTGGCCCTCTGCGTCGTGGCCGGAGCCGTGGTCGGTGAGCTGGTCAGGCTGCTCGCCGGGTGGCTCGTGACCCTGCGCTGGGCGCCGTTCAAGGGCCCGGCGAAGCTGTTGGACTCGATTCCCGAGCCGTGGGTGAGCGTCGGCGCGGTGGCAGTCGGCGCGCTGCTGGGCCTCTTCGCGGCTTTCGTCCTGCTGCACGAGTCGCTGTCCGTCCGCGTCTCCGACCGTCGCGTGGTGCTCACCATCCGGGACGAGTCCGAGGAGTTCGCGCGGGACAAGGTCCGTCTGGCCTTTCAAGACGGCAAGCAACTCGTGCTGCTCGGCCACCACAGCGAGGAACTCGCCCGGGAGGACTGCGGCCTGGACAAGCGACGCCTTGCCGACGCCTTCACCGAGCACGGTTACGCCTGGGCGGACGCCGACCCGCACCTGGCCGAGTTCCGGCGCTGGGTCCCGGGCGCCCCGGGCCTGCCCGAAGGGGCGAACGCCCTGTTCAAGGCCCGCGAGAAGGCTCTCAAGAAGCAGGGCGACGCCGAGGACGCGCGGGAACTGCGCAGGGAGCTGGTACGGCTCGGCGTCGTCGTGCGCGACGAGAAGAAACGGCAGACCTGGCGGCTGCCGTCCCGGTGAATTGAGCTGTGAACTGTCCTGTGGCTCAGGTCAGTTGGAGCGGCAGCGGTGCCGAATGCGTCACGATCAGGCCCGAGACGGCTCGGGTCAGGGTGACGTACAGGCGGCGCAGGCCGGTGCGTTCGTCCGGCTCGGCGTCGACGATGGCACGGGGCTCGTCCAGGACCACGTAGTCGTACTCCAGGCCCTTGGCGAGCGTGGCCGGGACCAGGGTGAGGCGGGTCTCGTGCGTCGTCTCCTCGCCCGGGCCGAGATACGTGATCCCCATCGCCGTCAGCGCATCGGCCAGTGCCGGGATACGGGCATCGGCCGCGATCAGGCCGACCGAGCCCTCCTGATGCAGCAACTCCTCGCAGGCGTCCACCACTTCGGTGTCGCCGGCAGTCGTACGTACCTCGAAGAAACCCGGATTCTCGCGGACCGAGGTCACCGGAGTGAGCCCGGGCGCGATGTGCGGGAGGAGCCTGGACGCGTATGTGATGACGTCCGTCGGGACGCGGAAGCCGGCCGTCAGCTCCTCGACGACCGCCTGCTGCTTGCCCAGGTGGGCCAGGGCCTCGTCCCAGCTGCGCGTCGCCCAGGGCGTGGTGCCCTGCGCCAGATCGCCGAGCACGGTCGCCGAACCCGTCGTGCAGCGCCGGCCCACCGCCCGGTACTGCATGGGGGAGAGGTCCTGCGCCTCGTCGAGCACCACATGCCCGAGCGAGTGCGTGCGCTGGACGAGATCGGTGGCCTCGTCGATCAGCACGGCGTCCGCGGCGGACCACTTGGCGGACTTCGGCGACCGTGCGGGCCTGGACCACACGATCGTCTTCTGTTCGTCCTCGGTGAGGACACCGTCCGCGTGTACGGCGAGGAACTCGGCGTCGGAGAGCAGGCGTAGCACCAGCCGGGCCGGGTCGACCGGCGGCCAGATCGCCTTCACCGCCGCCTTCACGGCGGAGTTGCGGGCCACGGCGTCCTGTACGCGGTCGTCCGGGGCCTCGCCGGACCGCTCCATCTGGACGAGCACGGCGTGCGCGATGCGCTGCGGCAGGGCGTCGCGGGCGGCGCCGTAGCGGATGTCGCGGTCGAGCAACTCCTGGACGATGTCCTCGAGTTCGTACGCCGGGACGCGCCAGCGTCGTGAGCCGCGTACGACGACGACCGGCTCGGTCGGCATCGTGACGTGCGAGCGCACGGCGCGGTGCAGGACCTCGGCCATACGGGCGTCGCCCTTGACGAGGGCGGCCGGTGCGTCGTCCGTGACCCGTACCTCGACGTGCGCCACGAGGTCGTCGACCGTCGTCTGCTTGACCTCCAACTCGCCCAGCGCGGGGAGCACTTGCTCGATGTAGTGGAGGAAGGAACGGTTCGGGCCGATGACGAGGGTGCCGGTGCGGGCGAGCCGGTCGCGGTGGGCGTAGAGGAGATACGCGACCCGGTGCAGACCCACCGCCGTCTTTCCGGTGCCCGGACCGCCCTGCACGCATACGGTGCCGCCCAGTCCGCTGCGTACGATCTCGTCCTGCTCGGGCTGGATCGTCGCCACGATGTCGCGCATCGGGCCGACGCGCGGGCGCTCGATCTCCTGCTGGAGCAGCTTGCTGGTGATGTCGGCCTCTGTGGGGTCGGTGAGGTGTTCGTCCTCGTACGCGGTGAGGTCCCCGCCCGTGTACCCGAAGCGGCGGCGCAGCGCGATGTCCATCGGGTCCTTCTTGGAGGCCCGGTAGAACGGCTGCGAGACCGGGGCGCGCCAGTCGATGACCATGGGGTCGCCGTCGGCGTCGTGGACGTGGCGGCGCCCGATGTGCAGTGTCTGATAAGCAGCCTCCGGCTGCGGGCGCTCGCCGTCTGCCCCTTCTGCCTGCTCGGCGCCCGGCTCGTGCAGGTAGTCGAGGCGGCCGAAGAACAGCGGGGTGTGGGCGAGGTCCGCCAGGGCTTTGATGCGCTCGTCGATCTGATGGGTCAGGGCTTCCGCGTTGACCCAGTTCGCGGTGACGTCCCGGATGTCGAGGGACTCGACGTCTTCGCGCATGGCACGGAGGGCGGCACGGGAACCGGCGAGGTGGGCGCGCTCGCGGGAGAGCGGGTCGTGGGGGTCGAGAGGGTCGTCGGCGGGCGGGGTGGACACGGCGGGTGCCTCCGGGCGTGGTCAGGGGCCATGCAGGGGTTCGGCTGCATGGCGTTCTGCTGCGTGGGTGTGCCTCGTCGCCGTACGAGTTCGTACGTGTTCGCACGTGCCTGTGCGTGCCTGTACGTGCCGTACGGCGGGGCGGGACCGGCCGGTTTCCGTCCGGGCGGCGGCCATCCACGGGGGAGGCGGGCAAGAGCGGAGATTTTAGGGCAGGGGCGGATGACGGGGCCAATGATTTATTGCGCGGCCCCTCCTCCTGGGGTATTCCCTGGCGGGTACTCCCCCTAGTGGGTCCCTAGGGGGACGGGTGGGCCCAGAGGCGTATGTGGAGGTCGCGGAGGTTGGACCCTTAGGCCGATGTCACCCGGATGGCCGAATCGCATCATGGAAACATGAGTGCAGCGACCTTCACCCCAGCTTCCGGGCCCGCCCGGCACGGTCCGCCGGCCGGTGCGACCGCCCTCGACGACCGTCACCACCGCCATCTCCTCGGCGACGCCCTGCACGCCGTCAAGGTCTTCGCGACCGCCGCCTTCGGTGTGATCGTGCTCGGGGAGTACGGCGAGGAAGCGGGCGTACGCCGCCGGCGATGAGCCTGGTTCCACCGGAGCCCCCTTCCTCCCGGCTCAGTTCTCCGTCAGCAACTCGTCCGCGTCCACGATCCGGTACGCATACCCCTGCTCCGCCAGAAACCGCTGCCGATGAGCGGCGAAGTCCTGGTCGAGCGTGTCGCGAGCGACCACCGAGTAGAAGTGCGCCTGGTGTCCGTCCGCCTTCGGACGCAGTACGCGACCGAGGCGCTGCGCCTCCTCCTGGCGGGAGCCGAATGTTCCCGAGACCTGGATCGCGACCGTCGCCTCCGGCAGGTCGATCGAGAAGTTCGCGACCTTCGACACGACCAGCACGCCGATCTCACCCTGCCGGAACGCCTCGAAGAGCTTCTCCCGCTGAGCGTTGCTGGTCTCGCCCTTGATGACCGGCGCATCCAGATGCTCGCCCAACTCGTCGAGCTGGTCGATGTACTGGCCGATGACGAGCGTCTGCTGCCCCGCGAAGCGGCGTACCAGCGCCTCCGTGACCTTCCGCTTGGTCTCGGTGGTCGCGCAGTAGCGGTACTTCTCCTCGGTCTCGGCCGTTGCGTACGCCAGCCGCTCGGCGTCCGTCAGATTCACCCGGACCTCGACGCAGTCCGCGGGCGCGATGTAGCCCTGCGCTTCGATCTCCTTCCAGGGGGCGTCGAAACGCTTCGGGCCGATGAGCGAGAACACGTCCGACTCACGGCCGTCCTCCCGTACGAGCGTCGCCGTCAGGCCGAGCCGACGGCGCGCCTGCAGATCCGCCGTGAACTTGAAGACGGGAGCCGGCAGCAGGTGCACCTCGTCATAGATGATCAGCCCCCAGTCACGGGAGTCGAACAGCTCCAGGTGCGGATAGATGCCCTTCCGCTTCGTCGTCAGCACCTGGTACGTGGCGATGGTGACCGGCCGGATCTCCTTCCTCGTACCGCTGTACTCCCCGATCTCGTCCTCCGTCAGCGACGTGCGCCGCACCAACTCGTGCTTCCACTGCCGGGCGGAGACGGTGTTGGTGACGAGGATGAGGGTGGTGGCCTGCGCCTGAGCCATCGAACCGGCGCCGACCAGCGTCTTCCCGGCGCCACAGGGGAGTACGACAACTCCCGAACCGCCGTGCCAGAAGTTCTCCACGGCCTGCTTCTGGTACGGCCGCAGCGCCCAGCCGTCCTCGGCCAGCTCGATCGGATGGGCCTCGCCGTCGACGTACCCGGCGAGGTCCTCGGCCGGCCAGCCCAGCTTCAGCAGTGTCTGCTTGATCTGGCCGCGCTCGGAGGGGTGCACGGCCACGGTGTCCGGGTCGATCCGGGCGCCCACGAGCGGCATGATCCGCTTCGAGCGCAGGATCTCCTCGAGTACGGGCCGGTCGGTCGTCGTCAGCACCAGCCCGTGGGCCGGGTGCTTGGACAGGGTCAGCCGCCCGTACCGGTCCATCGTCTCCGCGATGTCGACCAGAAGTGCATGCGGCACCGGGTACCGGCTGAACTGCACCAACGCGTCCACGACCTGCTCGGCGTCATGCCCGGCGGCCCGCGCGTTCCACAGCCCCAGCGGCGTCACCCGATACGTGTGGATGTGCTCGGGCGCCCGCTCCAGCTCCGCGAACGGCGCGATGGCCCGACGACAGTCGTCCGCCTGCTCGTGATCGACCTCGAGCAGCAGAGTCTTGTCGCTCTGGACAATAAGTGGACCATTCACACGAGGCACCCTCTCCGGTCGGCCAAACGTCCAGTGTGCCTGATCGTCGGCGCCTGCGGTCGTGGACGGGGTGGACGTCTGCGGCCGGTGCTCCCTGGTCGCGTCCGGTCCGCGGACGTAACAGACCGCTGCCCTACATCCTCCATGTCCTGTCCTATTGGATGTCTTTTCATTCCAATGAGTGGTGGGAATTCTGATTTGCGGCTTCGGTTCCGAAAAATGGCGGACCGTGCAGGTAACTCGCAGGCAGCCTCTGAGGCCCACCGCATCCCCGCCCACCACGACGCTCGGCTACGCCCTGTTCGCCACCAGATGGCTTCAAGCGCCGTTGTACTCGGCCTGGTGGCCGCACAGGCCGTGTACGTCTACAAGTTCTTCAACGAGCTGTGGAACTTAATCCTCCGGATCGTGGGCGGGCAGGCGACCGAGACGTACGTCATGCTCGCCGTGCTCAAGCTCGTCGACGTCGTGATGATCGCCAACCTACTGATCATGGTGATCGTCGGCGGCTACGAGACCTTCGTCTCGCGTATCGGACTCCAGGGCCACCGCGACCAGCCCGAGTGGCTCTCGCACGTCAACGCCAACGTGCTGAAGGTGAAGCTCGCAACCGCCATCGTGGGCATCTCCTCCGTCCACCTGCTCCAGATGTTCGTGGACGTCCACCACACGCCCCGCCACTCGCTGATGTGGGGGACGGTGATCCACATGGCGTTCATCGTCTCGGCGGCGATCCTCTGGTACATGTCCGGGTCGGGAGCGGCCGGGGCGGTGGCTGCCCACGCGGGTCACGACGCGCCCGAGGTCCACGCTTCCCCGGAGCCTGAGCCGAAGCCCACGCCGGAGCCGATGCCCACGCCCGTCCCGGCTTCCGCCGTCTCGACTCCGCCCGTCTCCATTCCGGCCCAGTCGGCCGACCGCTCGGCGGCCCGGCCGGCAGTCCACTCGGCGTTCCCCTCCTCCGCCGAGCCCTCCGCGCCGTACGAACGCCCTGTGACCGTCCCCGGGACCGAGACCCGCATCCGGGACGCCGGCTTCCCCTCCCGGAAGCTGCTGGAGGAGTTCGACGACAGTCACCCGAGGTCCTTCGACCGCGAGACCGTCGTCCGCCTCGGCAAGCTGGACTTCGTCACCGCCCGCGGGAACGTGGTGTTCGTCGGGCCGCCCGGCACCGGCAAGACGCATCTCGCCGTCGGGCTCGGCGTACGGGCCTGCCAGGCGGGGCATGGAGTGCTGTTCGCGACCGCCGCGGAGTGGGCGTACCGGCTGACCCGGGCACGGGACGGCGGGCGGCTCGCCGAGGAGTTGGCCGCCCTCGACGCGTACCCTCTGCTGATCATCGAGGTCGGCTACGCCCCCTTCGACGCGGCCGCCGCCCACCTTCTCTTCCAACTCGTCGCCCACCGCTACGAGCGGGCTTCGCTGATCGTGACCAGCGACTGCCCCCTCGGCCGCTGGGAGGAGATCTTCGGCGGCGCCGCCCCCGCCCTGGTCGACCGTCTCGCGCACCACGCGGAGATTGTCCGGATCGACGGGGACCGCTACCGCATGCGGCGGGCTATTTCGTCGTGGGCAGACTGATGTTGTTGACCAGCGGCCCCTCTACGGTGAGCCCCTCCGTGATGAGGGACTCGGCCGCGGGGGCCGGCAGGGGCAGCGGCAGCGCGGGCGCGGTCTGGGCCTGGGCCTGAGAACCGAGTACGCCGACGAGGGCGACCGCGGCGAACAGGGTGGTGGTGGCGACGGCACGAGAACGCATGACTACTTTCAGGCCTTTCGGAAATACGGTCGGAAGCCCAGTCGGGCAACTCAGGCGGGGACGGGCCGGACTCGGTGTGCCGAGTCCGGCCCGAGGGGTGTGCGGGGGCGGGGCAGATCGGCGGCGTTTTGACGACCAGCCCGGCGAGCTCGATGCCGACGGCGGCAGCTTGTGTGGCGAAAGCGCCGGTCATCACGGCTGAGGCGGTCAGAACAGTGGCGACACGGCGGGCGACACGCATGGACGGACTTCCTTTCTGCGGCACTCGCCCGAACTTCAGCCGGGCGGTGCGGTCTTGATCAGGACAACCCGTGGCTGCCCGCCGACTCGCGCCGCGATGCGAGAGGTGTCCGGATGTCCCTCAAGGGAGCGAAGTCTCCGGCGTGGCGTGCATGATCCAGCGCGTACGCCCGTACGGGCGACAGATGAACTCAGGGTGCGTCGCGCCCCTTAGGGGCGCGGGGCTGTGACATATGCGGCTCCGCCGCGTGGGCGCGACCAGCCCCCTCCGGCCCGCGGGTTCACTACTGCGCTTCCAGCGGAGCGTTTTCGTCGGCGAGTTCCGCGACACCCGTGATGCGGTGCAGCGGAAACGTGCGGACCTCGTCCGCCGTGTGGTCGTACGCCGTCACGAAGCCGCCCTCGACGCGGATCGGGGCGATGACGCGCTGGCTGGCGGAGCCCTCGGCGTTGACGTAGCCGATCCACAGGGGCTCGCCGGTGAGGACGGCGGCCTGCATGGTGGCGAGGGTCTCGGCGGAGGTGGTGCGGGGGAGGGAACCGTTCGCGGCCGGGGCGGCGGCTTTGCGGGGAGCCGTGGAAGCCAGGTCGCCGGCGCGGATGGCGCGGATCGCGGCGGTCAGCAGGGTGGCGTCGGGGACCGGCGGGCCTTCGGGGACGGGCTCGGGGGCGGTGCGCGGCGGCGTGCGGTGCGCGTGGGCGCGAGCGATCAGTACGTCGCCCTCCGTCGACTCGGCGGCGGGCGCGAAGCCCATCGCGCGAAGGCCCTCCAGAAGCGTGGCCGGGTCGGTCCCTGCGGCCAGCACCGTGGGCGCCAGTCGGCGCAGACGCAGGTCGGCGGAGCGCTTGTCGGCGAGGATCTCGTTCAGCATGGCGTCGTCGTCGCAGCGGACGTACGCCGACGCGGCGCCGATCCGCAGATGGCCGTGCCTGCGGGCGACGTCGTCGATCAGGTAAGTGAGAGGCTGCGGCACCGGCGTACTCGAGTGCGCGGCGAGGAAAGCATGCAGGTCGGAGGCCGAACGGCCCGCGTCAAGGGCCCGCCGTACGGAACCCGGCGTGAACCGGTACACCGTCGCTCCGCCCTTCGACTCCACGTCCGCGAGCACCCCGAGCATGTCCGCCAGCGGGCGCTCCAGAGGGCCCGGCGCGACCGCCGTGAGGTCGGCCTGGAGCAGGACGTGGCCGAGGGGTGTGGGGAGCAGGGGGGCGAGGAGGCGGCCGGCGCGGGAGGCGGCCGCGGCGAGTTCGGCTCCCGTGAGGGGCGCGTCGGGCGGCGTCGCGAGCAGGGCCCGGCCGTGCGTGGACAGTGCTCCCCGGCCGGTGATCCCGAGCAACTCCGCCTCGGACAGGGCCCATCGGGCGAGGCGGGTGCGCAGATCGTCCGTACGGGCCTGGGACTCGGGGTTACGTAGCGGGCGTTCCCAGTGGAGGCGGGCGATCAGGGAGTCGGCGGCGGCCGAGGCGCCCTCGGGGAGGGCGGCGAGCAGGGCCAGGACGCGGTGGCGGACCTCGGGCGCGGCGGAGCGGTCGAGGCCCGGGCCCAGCGCCGAGAGCGTACGGTCCTTGGCGTCCCGGCCGCCGACCAGGCCCGGTGTGCGGGTCGCGGTCAGCCAGGCGGTGGCCAGCCGCGTCCAGCGCTCGGCCGCGGGCAGCTCCAGCCACGCGTCGTACGCGGGGGTCGCGGCGTACTGCTCGTCGGCCTCGTCGTCCGAGGCCAACAGGCCTGCCGCGTAGGCGAGTTCGATCCAGAAGGCCGCGATCGGCTCCGGTACGTCCAGGGCCACCGCGGTGCGTTTGAGGTCCCGTACGCTCAGCCCGCCCGCGCGCAGGACGGCCGGGCCGCCCTCGTCCCAGTCCTTCAGCAGCTCCTCGACGGTCGCGAGCGCTGTGTACGCCTGGCCTGCCGCCGTCGCGTCCACAGCCTGTGGGCGATGCGTGACGGCGGGCTCGACGGCCGGAGGAAGAGGCTCCGTTTTCCGGTGTGCGCGGCCCGCCCTCAGATGCAGGGCGACTTCGCGGGGGATTACGACGGTGCCGGGTGCCGTCGGCAGCAGCAGTCCGCGGTCGAGGAGCCAGCGCAGGCGAGGCGCCGGGTCGGCCGTGACCTGCCCGTACGGCGGGCCCCAGACCAGCCGCGACAGCACCTCCAGGGAGTCGGCCGGGGCCTCGTCGAGCAGGGCCCGCATCCGGGTGCGGTCGGTGAACAACTCCGTCAGCGCCGCCACCGCCGACACCGCGTCATGTGTGGTGGGCAGCCCGGCCGTCGCGAGGATCTCCTGGATACGGCCCGGCGACATGCCCGCCGTCGCCTCCGCGACCGTGGGGCCGAGCCCCGTCGGGGACGGGTGCTGAGGCGACGGCGCGAGCAGTTCGCGAGCCGTACGCACCAGACGCAGCCGGTCGTCCGCGCCCCACACCAGCGCCTGCTCGCGAAGTGTCGCCAGGGCGCGCGGGAGGGCACCGGTGACCTCCGGGTCGCCCTCGTCGCCGGCCAGGAGCGCCAGCAGCGTGTCGTACGCCGCCGGGTCCGGGGCCACGGCCAACGCCTCCGCCGTCTGCAGGGCGAACCGGTCCAGGTGCTCGAGGGCGCGGACCACGGACGCGCGGGTCCCTGCGCGGGTGGCGAGCTGGGTGAGGTCGGTGGGGACGGGGGTGATGAGGTCGGGGCGGACCTGGAGGAGAGCGGCGAGGGAGGCGTCGTCGCGGGCCCGCAGTTGCTCTGCGAGCGAGCGTGGCGCTGCGCTGGGCTGGGCCGGTTCCTCTGGGGGCCGGTGGTTGACGCTCATCCTGCCCACGGTAGCGGGTTGCCTCCGGCGGTTGGGCGGGTTGGGTTCGTGGAGGTTGCGTCACTCCTGACCGCCGGGGTCCGTTGGCGGAGGGTTTCCTTTCCCCAGCTCCGCCCCTTCCCGAAACTGGGGGCTGCGCCCCAGGCCCCCCGCGAGGGGGTGGGGGGTGACAGTCGTGGCGCGGCTGCGGGTGCGTCGTGGCTGGTCGCGCCCACGCGGCGGAGCCGCAGATCGACACAGCCCCGTGCCCCTGAAAAGCAAAAGCCTGCGACTGAAAAGCAAAAGCCTGCGACTTCCGGCGCCGCGAGCAACCCCGCGCCCTGAAAGCCCGTACCCCCAACTACCCGCAGCTTCCCACCGGCGGGAGGGGACGTGGGCCGGTGCGTCGTATGCCCGTCGCGTAGGTTCTGTCTCAGGTCACCTGCGCCTTGTGTGAGTCGGAGGGCCGTATGCCCACCCTGCGACGGGCTGACGCACCGGCCCACGGCCCCGACCCACCACCCATCCAGGGGCGCGGGGAACTGCGCGAGCAACCACCCACCAACCCGCAGTCGCCAGGTGCACCCCGACTCCCACCCCCGTAGGCACCCGGCGCGATACGGTCGGTAGTCAGGGGACCTGAGGACCACGCCAACACTGCCGCCCCCGGAGGGACTTCGTGGGGATCGAGAGCGACAAGCTCGTATTCGACTACCTGAGCCGCGTCGGTGACCTGGCCCAGAGCCGACAGCTGCCGTCGGGCACGCGGATGCGGCTCGTGACCGAGTTGCGCGGCGAGATCGACCGGCGCCGGTCCAAGGCGACCGACAGCCCGGCTTCCGTGCGCCGCATCCTCGCGCGGCTCGGCACCCCGGAGGAGGTCGTCGCCGCCGCGGGCACCGGCAGCGGGGAAAGCGAGGGCGGGGGACGGGAGTCCAATGCCGCCGTCCCCGTCCAGCGTGCCGAGGAAGCCGAGGAGCGCTCGAAGGGGCTGCGGCGCCTCGTCCCACGGCCCCGTTCCGCGGAGCCGTCCGCGGCCGGTGACGTACCGACGATTTCTGGTGACGTCCCCTCTCCGCCGCACCTCGCGAGTACGGAGGAGCTCGGGTCCGGGCAGCCCGACTGGTGGCGGGTGGACCGGAGTCCGTTCGGGCTGACGGACAGCGTGCCGGGGTTCACGGGAGGCGTGGAGATCCCGGAGCTGCTCAAGCCGCCGCCCCCAGACACCGAGGACACCAAGGACACCAAGGACACCGAGGGCACCGACAAAGCCGCGCCGAAGAAGCTGGTCAAGGAGCCGGTCCCGGTCGAGGCGGCCGAGCCCGCGGAAACGGCCGGTACGGCGAAGAAGCGGCGCCGTTTCCTCCCTTCGGCCCGCACCCGCCCCCATACCGGAGGCGGCCTCCCCAGCCCCCTTCTTCTGCTCGCCGCAGCGCTCCTCGTCGCCGGTGCCGTCATCGGCAACCTCGTCGTCCTCGCCCTCGGCTGGCTCATCGCCTACCTGTCGCGGCGTCTGACTCCGGCCGAGTCGAAGTTCGTGGTGCTGGGGGTGCCCGGCCTGGTCGCCGCGGCGGGCATCACCTGGCTGTGGGGGCGGACGGCCGGGCGCTGGGGCGACCCCATCGCCAAGGGCCAGATGAGCGACGCGATCGCCGAGACCTGGCCCTGGGTCCTCAAGGGCGCGGCCGTCGCCTCGGCGATCTACCTGGTGTGGAGGTCGCAGCGGCAACGGTCGTAGGGCTACGTCAAAGCGGCCGAGTCACGCCCCGACGTCAGACCGCACCGAACGGCTCCGGACGAGCAGCCAGATCAGATACGGCGCTCCGACCGCCGCCGTCAGCACCCCCACCGGCACCTCCGTCGGCGAGAACAGCCGCCGCGCCAGCAGATCCGCGAGTACGACGATGACGGCGCCGAGCAGTGCCGAGCAGACGAGGGGAATCTGCGCGGTACGCGTCATCCGGCGGGCGATCTGCGGGGCCAGCAGCGCCACGAAGTCGACGGGGCCCGCCGCGCCCGTCGCCACCGAGGCGAGTACGACGCTGATCACGACAAGTCCGAGACGCACCTGGTTCAGACGTACGCCGAGCGCGGTCGCCGTGTCGTCGCCCAGCCCGACCATCCGCTGCGCCCAGGCCGCCCACGCCATCGCCAGCAGGAGGACCAGCAGCGTCCAGCCGAGGGGCGCCGCCTCCGCCCAGCCGCGACCGTTCAGCGAACCCGTCATCCAGATCTGCGCCTGCTGGGCGACCAGATAGTCGCCCTTCGTCATGAAGAGCGTCGTGAGCGAGCGCAGGGCGATCGCGAACCCGATGCCGATCAGGACGAACCGGGTGGCGTGCAGACCGCCGCGCCAGGCGAAGGCGTACACGAGTGCCGCCGCGAGGATGCCGCCGGTGACCGACAGATACGGCAGGACCGCGTACGACGTCACGCCGAACGTCATCGCGCCCACCGTCAGCGCGCTCGCGCCCTGGCTGATGCCGATGATGTCCGGGCTGGCGAGGGGATTGCGGGCAACGGTCTGGATCAGCCCGCCCGCCACCCCGAAGGCGGCGCCGACGAGCAGTCCGACGACGAGCCGGGGTGCGCGCAGGGTTCCGACGACGAGTTCGTTCGCGGACGGCCGGCCCGTCAGGACCTTCAGGACCTCGCCGGGCGCCACAAAGGCTTCGCCGACGCAGAGGTACGCGAGACAGGCCGCGGCCAGCAGCCCGGCCAGACCCGCGGCCACCGCGACCGCCCGCCGGTGCAGCAGGACCGTGACCCGCCGGGCGCGGACCACGGTGTAGCCGGCTGCCGCAACCGCCGTCTTCGTCACCGCCGTTGGCGCCGCCGTCACACCGACACCGCCTTCCTGCGGACGAGCCCCACCAGGAACGGCACCCCGATCAGTGCCGTCATCACCCCGGCCGGAACCTCGCTCGGCGGGAACACGATCCGGCCGACCGTGTCCGAGACGAGCAGCATCGTCGGTCCGAGGAGAGCGGAGAGAGGCAGCACCCAGCGGTGCGCGGGCCCCACGATCGCGCGGGCGACGTGCGGCACCGCGAGCCCGATGAAGGCGAGCGGCCCGGCCGCCGCGACCCCGACGCCGGTGAGGATCGTCGCGCCGAGCCCGCCGACGACCCGTACCGTCGCGACCCGCTGCCCGAGCCCTTTCGCCACGTCCTCGCCGAGCGCGAGCGCGTCCAGGCCGCGGGCCACGGACAGCACCAGTACGAACCCGACGAGCAGGAACGGCCACACCTGCCCGACGATCTCCGCGTCTCGCCCGGACAGCGCGCCCACCTGCCAGAAGCGGAACTCGTCCAGCGCGGAAGCCTTGGTGGTGAGCACGGCGGTCGTGACGGACACGAGAAGCGCGTTCACGGCCGCGCCGCCGAGCGCCAGCTTGACCGGCGTCGCCCCGCCCCGCCCGCTCGACGCGATCGCGTACACCACCACCGACGCGATCCCCGCCCCCGCGAACGCGAACCACACATACCCGGTGAGCGTGTGGATCCCCGCGAACGCGATCGCCAGCACCACGCCCACCGACGCGCCCTGGCTGATGCCGAGGATGCCGGGGTCGGCGATCGGATTGCGAGTGATGCCCTGGAGCACGGCTCCGGCCAGCGCGAGGCCCGCGCCGACCATCAGGCCGATGAGCGTACGGGGCACCCTCAGGCCCCGTACGACCTCGGCTGCGTCACTGTGACCGCCGTTCAGCAGTGCGTCCAGGACCGCCGTCGGCGCGATCGCACGGGCGCCCACGGCCAGGCTGAACAGCACCGCGAGCAGCAGAGCCACGAGGGCGGCGGCCATCGCGAGTGCGCGTCTGACTGCCATGGTCCGGTGACTCCGCGAGGGGGAACGGTGGTTGAAGAGTTTGGTAAGGCTTCGCTGAGTGTATGGGGCGGCTGTGAGGGCCCGGCGGTCGGGCGCATGGCTCATACGACCTCCTGGGCACAATGGCCCATATGACTTCTCCGGTGCTGACCGTCGGCTTCGACCTCGACATGACCCTCATCGACTCCCGCCCCGGCATCCACGCCTGCTACCTGGCACTCTCCGAGCGGACGGGGACGTTCATCGACGCCGATCTGGCCATCACCCGGCTCGGTCCGCCGCTGGAGGAGGAGCTGGTCAACTGGTTCCCGGGCGACCAGGTCGCCGCCATGGCCGACGTCTACCGCGAGATGTACCCCACACACGCCATCGCCGCGACGCCCGCGATGGCCGGCGCCCACGAGGCGATCGCGGCCGTGCAGGCGGCGGGCGGGCGCGCGGTCGTCGTCACCGCCAAGTACGAACCCAACGCCAAGCTGCACCTGAAGCACCTCGGCATCGCCGCCGACGCCGTCATCGGCGACCTGTGGGCCGAGCGCAAGGCGGAGGCGCTGCGCGAGTACGGGGCGGGTGTCTACGTCGGCGACCACACCGGTGACGTACGCGGTGCGCGGATCGCCGACGCGCTGTCCGTGGCGGTGGCCACCGGGCCGTGTGACG
This sequence comes from Streptomyces vastus, assembly GCF_039532825.1. Classification (NCBI taxonomy): domain Bacteria; kingdom Bacillati; phylum Actinomycetota; class Actinomycetes; order Kitasatosporales; family Streptomycetaceae; genus Streptomyces; species Streptomyces vastus. Next base: position 174,698 of record NZ_BAAASJ010000098.1, on the reverse strand, counting down.
CGGAGGAACTGCGTACGGCGGGCGCGGATGTCGTACTCGCGGACCTGACGGCGTTCCCCGACTGGCTGGACCGGTACCGCTCCTAGACTCCTTACTGCACGGAGCGCGCCCGGCGGCGCTGCGCCGCCACCGTTCGGAGCACACCCGCTCCCGCGATCAGGAAGCCCACGCCCATCAGCATGCTCAGGCCGAACATGTACGCCGGGAAGGGCGACTTGCCGAGCAGCAGCGGGGCCACGGTGACCAGAGTGGCCACGGCCCCTACAAAGAAGACTATGCCGCCGGTACGGACCAGTCGGTCACCGGGTTCGGCGGAATTCGCTTGGGTTTTGTCACGCACTCGACCAGGGTAGTTCCCTGCGCGAAGGAACAATCCGGGGACGTCTTGTCAGCCGCCGCCGGACCATTAGCCTTGGTACCGGCGGGTCGGGCACGACCCGCTGTAGTGCTATCCAGAGCAGTTTTCCCAAATCGTTCATCATTCAGCCAGAGCACCAACCGACGACTACGAGGACGAGGACAGACGTGCCTACCGGCAAGGTCAAGTGGTTCAATTCTGAGAAGGGCTTCGGCTTTCTCTCCCGCGACGACGGCGGCGACGTCTTCGTTCATTCCTCGGTCCTGCCCGCCGGAGTCGATGCTCTCAAGCCGGGCCAGCGCGTGGAGTTCGGCGTCGTGGCAGGCCAGCGCGGCGACCAGGCACTCTCGGTGACCATCCTGGACCCGACCCCCTCCGTGGCGGCAGCCCAGCGCCGCAAGCCGGACGAACTCGCGTCGATCGTCCAGGACCTGACCACGGTGCTCGAAAACATCACGCCCATGCTCGAAAAGGGCCGCTACCCCGACAAGGCCTCCGGCAAGAAGATCGCGGGCCTGCTGCGGGCGGTGGCAGACCAACTGGACGTGTAGAGACTCCTGCGAGGCCCTTTACGGATGCGCCGGCGCGTCGGCGGCGAGAGGCGGAATCAGCCCCTCCGCCGCCGCCCGCGGCACCTCTTTTGGCCGCCCTCGCACTGCTTCGCAGCCACGCCGCGGTAGCGGCACATCGAGCACTGCGGACGCCTGCGCCGGACTCCGTTCCGTCGGTTTTGGTCAGGGAAACGCCAGTGTGTCAGGCCCGAGCGGCGGGACCAGTCCTTCGGCCGCCGCCCGCGTGAGCAGCCCGCGGACCGCCGCGTAGCCGTCCTCGCCGAGGTCTGCCGTGAACTCGTTGACGTACAGCCCGATGTGCTGGTCCGCGACCGCCGGGTCCATCTCCTGGGCGTGCTCCAGGACGTACGGGCGGGAGGCCTCGGGGTCGTCCCAGGCGGCGCGGACGGACGTACGGATCGAGTCGGCGAGCAGCCGCAGCGCGTCCGCGCCCAGTGACCGCTTGGCGATGATGGCGCCCAGGGGGATCGGCAGGCCGGTGGTGTCCTCCCAGTGCTCGCCCATGTCCGCGAGCTTGTGCAGCCCGTACTTCTGGTACGTGAACCGCGCCTCGTGGATGACGAGCCCCGCGTCGACCCGCCCGTCCCGTACGGCGGGCATGATCTCGTGGAACGGCATGACCACGATCTCGCCGACGCCCTCCGGGAGCGTGTCGGCCGCCCAGAGGCGGAACAGCAGATACGCCGTCGACCTTTCGCTGGGCACCGCGACCGTACGGCCCGTCAGGTCGACGCCCGCCTCCGGCGTCAGCACCAAGGGCCCGCAGCCCCGCCCCAGTGCGCCCCCGCAGGGCAGCAGGGCGTACTCGTCGAGGACGTACGGCAGCACGGCGTACGACACCTTGAGCACATCCAGCTCGCCTCGCTCGGCCATGCCGTTGGTGATGTCGATGTCCGCGAACGTCACCTCGAGCGCGGGCGCTCCGGGGATCCGTCCGTGGGCCCAGGCGTCGAAGACGAAGGTGTCGTTGGGGCAGGGGGAGTAGGCGATCTGCACTGGCTGCTCAGCGGACATGTGGGTTCCAACTCTCCAGTACGGGCGGGAGCTTCCCGAACACCTCCGTGAGCGCCGCGAGCGCGTCGCCGATGCGCCAGGCGGCACGGTCGCGGGGGCCGACGGGGTTCGACACGGCGCGCAGCTCCAGCACGGGCACACCGTGCGCGGCAGCCGCCTCGGCGACCCCGAACCCCTCCATCGCCTCGGCCAGCGCTCCCGGATGACGGCGCCGCAACTCGACGGCCCGCTCGGCGCTTCCGGTCACGGTGTTGACGGTGAGGACGGTGCCGGTACGGGCTTCGGTGACGGCCGCGACTTCTCGTACGAGTGATTCCGGCGGCCGGTGGGTGACGGCCCCGAAGCCGAGCTCGGTGACCGGCACGAAGCCGTCCGCGGTCTCGGCGCCGAGGTCCGCGACGGTGATCTCGTCGGCGAGGACCAGGGATCCCAGGGGTGCCTCGGGCTGGAAGCCGCCACCGATGCCGGCCGAGACGACCAGGTCGTACGGGGTCCCGGCCAGCGCGGCGGTGGTGAGGGCGGTCGCGGTCGAGACGGCGGCGGCCGCCGAGCCCACGCCCGCGACGAGCACGTCAACGGTGGTGGGACCGCTGCCGCCGAAAGCCGAAGCCACCGCGTCCCGTTCGACCGGGACCGCGGTGGCTACGAGGATGCGCATGGGCAGTGGACCGAGCGCCTCAGGCGTCCGCGTTCTCGAGCTTGAAGTTCCACACGCCCTGGATGTCGTCACCGGACTGCTGGACGACGCTGATGTTCAGCTCGTCGGGCGCCTGCGTGCCCTGCTGGTCGGCGAAGAGGTCGACGCCCTGGAAGGCGTAGTACGTCTTCTTGAGGGGTGAGATGACCTGCTGGCCGTTGATCCACAGGGACCAGCCCTCGTCCGCGATCTCCGGGTCCACGCCGATGCGCAGCGTCTCGCCCTGCGGCACCCTGAGCGTGTCCGCGGCCTTCTCCCGGGTGCACTCGGTGGCCTTGGCACGGGCGATGGTCTTGCCGTCCTTGTAGCACTCGGCCTCGGCGCTCTTCGAGGTCTTGCCGACCGTGACGGTCGCCATCGGCGTCGGCTTGTCACAGGCGGCCAGGACGAGAAGTCCGGCACAGACAGCGCCGACGGCGGTGACGGCGCGACGACGGCGAACGTGGCCGTGTGCAGTAGCGGCACTGCCGCGGGGCAGGGAGGTCATGGGGGCAGGCTATCTGGCGTGGGGGGTGCCCCCGCCAACTGGGTCAGGCCACCCGGGCGCGCGGGCGGTCCCCGCGGTGCCGGGCCGCGCTCAGCAGTCCGCGGACCGTGGTGAGCCAGCCGGCGGCGACGATGGCGGTGGCCATCGACATGCCGAGGGTGCCGTTGAGTGGCAGCGCGATGCCGATCGCGCCGCCGACCACCCAGGACATCTGCAGCAGCGTTTCCGAGCGTGCGAAGGCAGATGTACGGACCAGCTCGGGCACGTCGCGTTGGATCAGGGCGTCCAGCGACAGCTTGGACAGGGCCTGCGCGAAGCCCGCGAACGCCCCGAGCACCGCCACCACGGCCGCCCCGAAGAAGGCCGCCGCCGTGATGGCCACCCCGAGCACGACCGCGATCACCGTCACGATGATCACCTCCGGCGCCCGCGATCTCAGGGCCGCCCCGACGGCCGTGCCGAGCGCGTTGCCCACGCCCGCAGCGACGCCCACTATGCCCAGCGAGACGGCCGCGCTCTGGCCCCCGAGCGGATGCTCGCGCAGGAGGAACGCCAGGAAGAAGATCAGGAACCCGGAGAGTCCGCGCAAGGCCGCGTTCGCCGCGAGCGCGTGGGTGACCGCGGGTCCGACCGTACGCAGTCCGGGGCGCTGTGGCGGCTTCAGGTGCGGCCCGTGCAGATGCTGCTCGTCCGCCGCCAGCAGCGCCTTGTCCTCGCCCTTCGCGGAGTCGACCTTGGACGGCAGCGAGAACGACAGGAACGTACCCGCCACGAAGATCACGAACGCTCCGTACAGCGGATAGCGCGGCCCCAGCGCCTGAAGCCCCGCCCCGATCGGCGCCGCCACCCCTGTGGCGAGCAGCCCGCCCAGCGTGACCCGGGAGTTCGCCTTCACCAGCGAGAAGTTGGGCGGCAGCAGCCGTGGCACGACCGCGCTTCTGACGACGCCGTACGCCTTCGACGCCACCAGGACGCCGAGGGCGGCCGGATACAGCTCGATGCTGCCTGTGACGACCGCGCCCGAGAGCAGCAGGGCCATGAACGCGCGCGCCATGAACGCGCCCGCCATGGCGGCGCGCCGGCCGTGCGGGAGACGGTCCAGGAGAGGGCCGACGACCGGGGCGAGCAGCGTGAACGGAGCCATCGTGATCGCGAGGTACAGGGCCACTCGGCCACGGGCCTCGTCCGTCGGGACCGAGAAGAAGACCGTCGAGGCGAGCGCCACGGTGATCATCATGTCCCCGGCACCGTTCACCCCGTGCAGCTCGATCAGCTTGCCGAGCCCTGATTCGCCCGCTCCGTGCGCGTGTGTCGCTTTCCGGATGCCCCGCGCCGTCCCCGTGAACGGCAGGTGGAGGGCACGCCCGACGGAACGGAGAGCCCCGCGCACCGGACCCGCTCCGCTCATCCCGCCACTTCCCTCGGCACCGCCTCCACCGAGTCCGGCGGCACCTTGGGACGACCTCGCGCTTGCCACTCCGTCATAGTGCCCCTTGTTGGGCGGTGATAGTGCGTTACCGCGCGTATGAGAGCCGAGTGGACCGGCCGAGTGGCCCGGTGGGGCCGGCACGGGAAGCCGGCGCGGCGTGCGGGACAACGGCTCGCTCCGGCAACGGCTGCCGACTCGGTGTGTGCCCGGCGGCGGCGAGAGGGTAGCGTGCGTAGCGCGCCCCGCGACGGTGGTTCTCGGCCGCGCGCCTGACGGTCATCCCGCAGAATGGATGGTGTAGGTGCGCCCGAGTGCGATCGGGCGCGGACGTCGACGCGGCCCTCCCCCGGTGCCTGAAGGGTCTGGGAGGTGCCCCCAGCCGCTCCGTCCGCACCCCCGGCGAGGGATGGCGCACTCGTGAGACGGCGTAGGAGAGAAGCGATACCTGTGAGCGCGACAACGCGAAGCCGCACCCCCGACCGTCTGTGCGCCGAGGCCGTCGACCTCGCCAGGGCCGCCGCCGAGGAGGCCGCCGCGCCCGGTGTCGTCGGGGAGCACTCCGGGCTCGTCTCCGAAGGGGACCGCGTCGTCACGCACTTCTTCGAGTGCAAGGAGCCGGGCTATCGCGGGTGGCGCTGGGCGGTGACCGTCGCACGGGCCTCGCGGGCGAAGCTCGTCACGCTCGACGAGACGGTGCTGCTGCCCGGCCCCGACGCGCTGCTCGCTCCCGAGTGGGTGCCGTGGAGTGAGCGGCTGCGGCCCGGGGACATGGGGCCGGGGGATCTGCTCCCCACGGACGCGGAGGATCTCCGGCTCGAGCCCGGTTTCACCGGCGAGGACGAGCCCGCGCCGAACTCGCCCGTCTCCGAGGAGATGGCCGAGCTCGTCGAGGCGGAGGACCTCGAGGTGACGGCCGGGGCGCCGGCGACGCTGCCCGTCGTGCCCTCGCGTGGTTCGATCGCCGCCGTCGCGGAGGAGCTGGGGCTGCGGCGGGCCCGTGTGCTGTCCCGGTACGGCCTGCACACCGCGGCCGATCGCTGGGAGGACTCGCACGGTCCCAAGACCGCGATGGCTCAGGCGGCGCCGGCCTCGTGTGTGAGCTGCGGTTTCCTGTATCCCATCGGTGGGTCGCTGGGGCAGGCGTTCGGTGTCTGCGGCAATGAGTTCTCGCCGGCGGACGGGCGTGTGGTGTCGCTGGCGTATGGGTGTGGGGGGCACTCGGAGGCGGCGGTCATGCCTGCGCCTCCGCGGCCGGCTCCTCCGGTGATCGACGAGACCCGGGTCGACCCGTTCCCCCTTCGTCCGTCACCGGACTCGGGGTCCGTTCCGGTCGCCTCGGACGAGTCGTCGGCGGAACTGGGTCACTCCTGACCACCGGGGTCTGTTCGCGGGGTTTTCTTCCCCAGCCCCGCCCCTTCCCGAAACTGGGGGCTGCGCCCCCAGGCCCCGCCAGGGGGTGGGGTGACACTCGTGTCGCGGCTGCCAGTCCGTCGTGGCTGGTCGTGCAGTTCCCCGCGCCCCTGACGGGGCGCTCCAGGAGCCGTCAGCAATCATGCTCACCAGCCACGATGTGCCTGCAGCCTCCCACCGGCCCATGGCCCCGACTCACCACGCGCCCCAGGGCGCGGGGCTGTGACATCAACGGCTCCGCCGCGATGGGGCCCGCTCGGGCGAAGCCGAGAGTGGGGGAGCGACCAGCCACAACGAACCCGCACCCGACAACGAACCCAACCCGCCCAACCGCCGGAGACAACCGGTACCTTCGGTGCCGCGACCGAAAGGCACCACCCCCGGCCGCACCCCCCGAAGAAGGAGACTGAACCGTGACCAAGTTCGTGCGGCCGGCGGCCGAGGGCGCGGACCCGTTCGGGACGGGGCGGCTGCGGCGTGGGGTGCTGGACGCCTGGGCGGCCAGCCCGGCACGGTTCCGGGAGGACGCGAACGCCGAGGAGGACCTGGCCCTCGGCGGCTACCGCGACCGCCTCGTCGTCGAGCTGGCGCAGAACGCCGCCGACGCCGCGGCCCGCGCCGGCGTACCGGGCCGCCTGCGGCTCACCCTCCGCGGCGGCGTCCTCGTCGCCGCCAACACAGGCGCCCCTCTCGACGCGGCCGGCGTCGAGTCGCTGTCCACCCTCCGTGCCTCCGCCAAGCGCGAGGACCACGAAGGCACGGTCGGCCGCTACGGCGTCGGCTTCGCCGCCGTGCTCGCGGTGACCGACGAGCCCGCCATCGTCGGCCGTCACGGCGGCGCCCGCTGGTCCCTCGCCGAGGCCCGCGAACTCGCCATGGACACCGCCCGCCGCACCCCGGGCCTGGGCGACGAGATCCGCCGCCGCGACGGTCATGTGCCCCTGCTGAGGCTGCCGTTCGCCGCCGAGGGCACAGCCCCGGACCCGTACGACACCGTCGTGATCCTCCCGCTGCGCGACCCGGCGGCCCAGGACCTCACCGAACGCCTCCTCGACTCGGTCGACGACGCCCTGCTCCTCGCCCTGCCCGGCCTGGAGGAGGTCGTCGTGGAGACCGGTGAGGGGGACGAGGGCGTACGGACGCTGCGGCGGCACAGCGAAGGCGGCATCGTCACCGTCGAGGACTCGCGGGACGGTACGACGCGCTGGCGCACCGTCTCTGCGTACGGCCCTCTCGAAGCGGCCCTGCTCGCCGACCGGCCCGTCGAGGAGCGGCTGCGCCCGCAGTGGTCGGTCACCTGGGCCGTACCCGTCGACGCCGACGGCGCCCCGGCCCGCCCCCGCACCAGCCCCGTGGTCCACGCGCCCACGCCCAGCGACGAGGCCCTCGGTGTGCCCGCCCTGCTCATCGCCTCGTTCCCCCTCGACACGACCCGCCGCCATGCCGCCCCCGGCCCGCTGACCGACTTCCTCGTGCAGCGGGCGGCGGACGCGTACGCCGAACTGCTCGCCGACTGGCGGCCGGTCGGTACCGGGATCATCGACCTGGTGCCGGGCCCGCTCGGAAAGGGGGAGCTGGACGGTGCGCTGCGGCAGGCGATCCTGGAGCGGCTGCCCCGTACCGCCTTCCTGCCCCCGGCGGTCACTCCGGCCGCGGAGGACACCGACCTGCCGGAAGCGCTCCGGCCCCGCGACGCCGAGGTCGTCGAGTCGGCGGGCGCCGAGACGGTACGCGTACTCGCCGAGGTGCTGCCCAGCCTCCTCCCCGCCGGGCTCGAACGGCGGGTGGAGCTGCGGACGCTGGGCGTCGCGCGCGTACCGCTGACCGAGGCGATCGACCGGCTCGCGGGCCTGGAGAAGGAACCGGGCTGGTGGCGGCGGCTGTACGACAGCCTCGCCGGGGTCGACCCGGACCGGCTCTCGGGACTGCCCGTGCCGCTCGCCGACGGACGTACGACGATCGGTCCCCGCCACATCCTCGTGCCCCTCCCCGACGGTCCCACCCCCCACGACACCTGGGCCGCCACCTCCGAAATCCTCGCCCGCCTGGGCCTCAAGGTCGCGCACCAGGACGCCGCCCATCCCCTCCTGGAGAAGCTCGGCGCCCTGCCCGCCACCCCGCGCGCCATCCTCACCACCCCGCAGGTACGCGCGGCCGTCGCCGCCTCCCTCGACGACGACGCCGGCTGGGACGAGGACGCCCCGGACGCCGAGGAACTCGCGGACACCGTCCTTGCCCTCGTACGCGACGCGGGCCTGGAACCCGGCGACGAACCCTGGCTGGGCGCCCTCGCCCTCCCCGACGACGAGGGCGAACTGGCCCCGGCCGCCGAACTCGTCCTCCCCGGCAGCCCCTTCGCCCAGGTCATGCGCGAGGACGAACTCGCCTCCGTGGACGCCCAGTTGGCCGAACGCTGGGGCGAGCAGCCGCTGGCCGCCTGCGGCGTACTGGCCAACTTCACCCTCGTACGCGCCACCGATGTCGTCCTGGACCCGGACGAACTGGAACCCCGCGAGGGCGACTACGCCGAACCCGACGACGTCGGCCTGCTGGACGCCGTGGACGTCTGGTGCGAGGACGTGCTCGACCGGCTGCCCGACACACCCGTGCCCCCGGTCGCCACGGAGATCACCGCCGTACGGGACCTCGACCTGGTGGACGACGACCGCTGGCCCCAGGCCCTCGCCCTGCTCTCCCGCCCGCCCCTGCGCGACGCTCTCACCCAGCCGGTACGCGTCCTGCTTCCGGACGGCACACACGAGATCGTCCGCCCGTACACGGCGTGGTGGCTGCGTGGCCACCCGGTCCTGGACGGCCGCCGCCCGGCCGGCCTGCGAGCGGCGTTCAAAGAAGAGCCCGAAGGGCATTCGAATGAGGGTGGTGGTGGGCGACGGGCGGGAGACCCGCTTCTCCACGGCCTGTACGACGCCGCCGACGCGACCGGCTTCGAGGACGAGCAGGTGCTACGGGCCCTGGGCGTCCGCACATCGGTGGCCGCCCTGCTCGGCGAACCGGGCGGCGCAGCCGAACTCCTGGACCGCCTGGCCGACCCGGACCGCGAGGTTTCGTCTCCCCAACTGCACGCCCTGTACGGCGCGTTGGCAGACCTGGACCCCGAGCAGGTAACGCTCCCGGACGACCTCCGGGCCGTGCGGGACGGCGAGATCGTGGTCGTGGACGCGGCCGACGCGGTGGTGGTGGACTCCCCGGACCTGCTCCCGTTCACGGCCGGGGTCCCGCTGCTGCCCGTACGGCCCTCACACGCCGCCGACCTCGCCGAACTGTTCCAGGTGCGGCGCCTGAGCGAGTCGGTGACCGGCGAGGTCACCAGTGAGGGCGTCGAGCACGAGGTCCCCGACTCCGTACGCGTCCTGCTGGGACCGTCGACCCTCGAGACGTACGTCGAACACGAGGAACTCTTCATCGACGGCATCGAGATCGACTGGCGCCGCACCCGTGACGGCGTCCTGCACGCCGCCACCTTGGAGGGTATCGCCGCGGGCCTCGCCTGGGCGGCGGGACAGTGGCCACGCCGCTTCGAGGTCGCCGCACTGCTCGAAGACCCGTCAAGGACCGAGGAGCTGGCGCGGGACCGCTGGTTCGACTGAGGAAATGGGGCCGCGGCGAACGATGTGATCTTGATCACATTCATGGAATTTCATCGCCCTACAACCACTCACCCCTGTAAGGGATCTGATCACTGAGTCAACAGACTCCACGATCACTTGGGCCCCACGTGAAGACGACACCGTGGGGACCCCTTTCTCCGTCAGGGGAACGCATGCGCATTCGAGCAACCGTGGTCGCCGCCTCCGGCGCACTGGCCCTCTCCGCCCTCGCCCTTCCGGCCGCGCAGGCGGACGACGCCGCCGCCTCCCGCGCGGACGTCGCCGACATCCGGGAAGCCGCCCACGCCGATTCCTCCGGCGACACCGCGTTCAGCACCTCCGCCGCCGCGGCGGACGAGCCTTACGCGATGGACGTCACCTTCTCGAACTTCAAGATCGCTTCGGCGATCAAGGTCGGCACCACCAACCGGGTCACCGTGCCGGTCACCTACACCATGACCCACGGCGCCGACGTCGACATCACCGCCGGGGACTTCTTCACCGACCCCTACATCTACAAGGGTTCGTTCGACTCCCCGGACAACGTCCTCATGGGCGACGAGTCGGCCACCTGCACCGCCACCTCGTCGACCACCGCCACCTGCAAAGGCACCATCGACGTCTACCCGGCCTACGGCGACCTGATCAACGCCGACGCCGGCAGCTGGAAGGGCGGCGCGATGGCCATCACCTTCAACGGCCAGGACCCGTCCAGCGGCTCCTTCGACATCAGCCAGGTCGGTTACGCGGACCAGGGCGACCTCGCCTCCACAAAGGTCCAGCGCTACTCCCGGCTGACCGTCAACGCGAGCCCCGAGCCGCTCTACAAGGGCAAGACCCTGACCGCCACCGGCAAGCTGACCCGCGCCAACTGGGAGACCAACACCTATAAGGGCTATACCAACCAGCCGGTCAGGCTGCAGTTCCGCAAGGTGGGCACCAGCACGTACACCACCGTCAAGACGGTGTACTCGGACTCGTACGGCAACGTGAAGGCGACCGCCACCGCCAACTACGACGGCTACTGGCGCTTCCGTTTCGAGGGCACCTCGACCACTCCGGCTGTCTCCGCCACGGGTGACTACGTCGACGTGCGATAGGCCGGCGGGAGCTCTACGCGGGAAAGCGGCGGTCCACCCACTTCCACATGAACTCCAAGGTGACCGCCGCAACCACCGCGATCCCGACGGCAGTCCACGGCATCGGCGCCCCCACCAGCTTCAAAGCGAAGAAGTCCTGGAGCCACGGCACAACGAGCACCAGCAGAAAGCAGGCCCCCATCGCCGCAACCAGCCCCACCCGCCACCACGTATACGGCCGGGCGATGATCGCCAGCACCCACATGGAGATCAGAAACAGCGTCAACGTCGCCGCACTGGTCTCCGCCGCCAAGGACCCCGGCCCGCTGTAGTACTCCCGAGCAATCAGATACGTGGCAAAGGTGGCAAACGCGGCAACAGCGCCCCCCGGAATCGCATACCGCATCACCCGCCGCACAAAGTGCGGCCGAGCCCGCTCCTTGTTGGGCGCGAGCGCGAGAAAGAACGCCGGCACCCCGATCGTCAGGGTCGACAGCAGCGTCAGATGCCGGGGCAGGAACGGATACTCGACCTGCGAGATCACCACCATGATCGCCAGCAGCACGGAGTACACCGTCTTGACGAGGAACAGCGTCGCGACCCGGGTGATGTTGCCGATCACCCGCCGCCCCTCTGCCACCACGGAGGGAAGCGTCGCGAAACTGTTGTTGAGCAGCACGATCTGCGCCACGGCCCGCGTGGCCTCCGACCCGGACCCCATGGAGACGCCGATGTCGGCGTCCTTGAGGGCCAGCACGTCGTTCACACCGTCGCCGGTCATGGCGACGGTGTGCCCGCGCGACTGGAGCGCGCCCACCATGTCCCGCTTCTGCTGCGGGGTGACCCGCCCGAAGACGGTGCCCGAGTCCAGCGCCTCGGCCATCTCGTGCTGCTCGGCGGGCAGCCGGCGCGCGTCCACGACGTTCCCCGTGAGCCCCAGCTTTCCGGCCACCGCGCCAACGGACACCGCGTTGTCGCCGGAGATGACCTTGGCCCGTACGTTCTGCTCGTCGAAGTACCGCAGTGTGTCCGCGGCGTCAGGCCGCAGCCGCTGCTCCAGGACGACGAGGGCGGTCGGCTCGGCGCCCTCGGCGACCGAGGGATCGTCCAGCTCGCGCCCGGCCCGGGCCAGCAGCAGCACCCGCAGCCCCTCCTCGTTGAGCCGCTCGGTCTCGGTGAGCGCCGGGTCCCCGTCGGGCAGCAGTACGTCGGGCGCCCCGAGCAGCCACGTACTCGACTCGCCGTCGCCCTCGCTGAAGGACGCCCCGCTGTATTTGCGTGCCGAGGAAAACGGCAGCGCCTGAAGGCAGCGCCAGCCCGAGCCGTTCGGGTAGGTTTCGATGATCGCCTGCAAGGACGCGTTCGGCCGCGGGTCGGAGTCCCCGAGCGCGCCGAGGACGGTGCGTACGTACGTCTCGTCGTTGCCGTCCAGCGCATGCAGCTCGCGGACGTCCATGCCGCCCTCGGTCAGCGTGCCCGTCTTGTCGAGGCAGACGGTGTCGACGCGGGCGAGACCCTCGATGGCGGGGAGTTCCTGCACGAGGCACTGCTTGCGGCCGAGCCGGATGACGCCGATCGCGAAGGCCACCGACGTCAGCAGCACGAGACCCTCGGGGACCATCGGGACGATGCCGCCGACGGTCCGCGCGACCGAGTCCTTGAAGTCGTTGTCCTTGACGACGAGCTGGCTGATGATGAGGCCGATCGCGGTCGGGACCATCATCCACGTCACGTACTTGAGGATCGTGGAGATGCCGGAACGCAGCTCGGAGTGGACCAGCGTGAACCGGCTCGCCTCCTCGGCCAGCTGCGCCGCGTACGCCTCGCGCCCCACCTTCGTAGCGGTGAACGCGCCGCCGCCCGCCACCACGAAGCTGCCCGACATGACCTGGTCGCCGGGCTGTTTGACGACCGGGTCCGCCTCACCGGTGAGCAGCGACTCGTCGATCTCCAGGCTGTCGGTCTCGACGCACTCGCCGTCCACGACGATCTTGTCGCCCGGTCCGATCTCGATCAGGTCCCCGAGCACGATCTCGGAGGTGCCGACTTCCGCGGCGGCCCCGTCCCTGCGTACGGTCGGCCGTGCCTCGCCGATCAGCGCGAGCGAGTCCAGGGTCTTCTTCGCGCGCCACTCCTGGATGATGCCGATGCCCGTGTTCGCGAGGATCACAAAGCCGAACAGGCTGTCCTGGATCGGCGCGACGGACAGCATGATCACCCAGAGGACGCCGATGATCGCGTTGAAGCGGGTGAAGACGTTCGCGCGGACGATGTCGACCGTGGAGCGGCTGCTGCGCACGGGGACGTCGTTGACCTCGCCCCGGGCCACCCGCTCGGCGACCTCGGCGGCGGTCAGGCCTCTCGCACGGGGGAGGGGAGCCGGCACAGGGTGCACGGGATCGAGTTCGGCGCCCGCGTCGATGTGCGTCATGCAGACGACGGTACGGTGCGATTTGGGGCTTCACACGCCCAGCGCGGCAAAGATCCGACCAGGGGAGGACGGGAACGCGGGGAAATGGTGCCGTAGTTGTACGGGGCGCCCGGGGCCCGGGGGCCGCCCCGGAACCCCCGTAAGCTGTCCCCATGGCGAAGTGGACACCCAGGCACGAGGCACCGGAACCCCTTGAGGGGCCCGTTGTCGCCACCATCACGGGTGGCACGGTCCTCTGGTTCGTCCTCTTCCTGGCGCAGCTTCCCTTCTACGGCTGGTTCGACGACCACGGGTATCTGTGGTGGCTGTGGACGTGCCTGGCCGGCGGGGGACTCGGGTTCATCGGCATCTGGTACGTACGCAGGCGGGATGCGGCGATCAAGCGCGCAGAGGCCGAGGCGGAGGCTGACGCCGATGCCCGGACGGATGTCGCTGCCGATGCGGGAGCCCAGGCGGATGCGGGCGCCGATGCGGGCGCCGATTCCAACGCCACCGCGGCGGAGGACCGTCACGTGACCCCGTAGGGCCTCACGTAACCCCGTAGAACCTCTCCGTCTCCTCGACCGCGGTCTGGAACCGCGCGTCGAAGTCATCCCGGACAAGCATCTGGACGACATAGTCCTGGACGCTCATCCCCCGTTTCGCCGCACGGTCCCGGAGCCGTTCGAGCAGCTCCTTGTCCATCCGCAGACTGAGCACGCTGGTCCCCATGGGTACGAGGGTTGCCGCCGCCGGCCGTGCCGCGGGTCATTTTTCGGCGCGGGCTCACTCATATGGGTGATGGCAGGGTTCAGTGTCCGGGGTCACGGGCATAGGGCGGCCGTCCAGGTGGTATTTAGCGAGAGTAATGAGTTACCCTAAACAACATGCCTGACCTCACCCATGGCGACGACGTTGCCGCCGTGAACTCTCTGCGATCCGCCGTGATGCGCCTGTCGCGCCGACTCAAGCACCAGCGGGTCGACGAGTCGTTGAGCCCGACCGAGATGTCGGTGCTCGGCACCCTCGCCCGCTGCGGCACGGCCACGCCGGGCGAGCTCGCCCGCAAGGAGCATGTGCAGCCGCCCTCGATGACCCGCATCGTCGCGCTGCTCGAAGCCAAGGGCCTGGTCAGTCTTCAGCCGCATCCCGAGGACCGGCGTCAGAAGGTCGTCGCGCAGACCGAGCGCGCCGAGGCGATGCTCGAGGAGAGTCGCCGCAAGCGGAACGTGTGGCTGGCCGGACTGGTCGACGGCCTCGACGAGGACGAGTGGGCCAAGCTCCGCGAGGCCGCGCCCGTCCTCGAGAAGCTGGCGCACCTGTAGCGGGCCCTGCGGGCCGCATCCCCAGTCAAAGGAGGCGAACCCTGTTGAGTACGGGACCCGGAGCAACCTCCGCCCCCGGACCGAACACCCCCGATTCCCCCACCACCGTCACCGCAACGGCCCAGTCGGCCAAGTCGTCGACCTTCAGCTCACTGCGCATCCGGAACTACCGGCTCTTCGCCAGTGGAGCCATCGTCTCCAACACCGGCACCTGGATGTCCCGCATCACCCAGGACTGGCTGGTGCTGAGCCTGACCGGCTCCTCGGCCGCGGTCGGCATCACGACCGCGCTGCAGTTCCTGCCGATGCTGCTCTTCGGCCTGTACGGCGGAGTCATCGCCGACCGCTACCCCAAGCGCCGCATGCTGTTCTTCACCCAGGGCGCGCTGGGCCTGTGCGGTCTCGCGCTCGCCGTGCTCACGCTCAGCGGCCAGGTGCAGGTCTGGCACGTGTATCTGATCGCGTTCCTGCTCGGCATGGTCACCGTCGTCGACAACCCGACCCGGCAGACCTTCGTCTCCGAGATGGTCGGCCCCGACCAGGTGCGCAACGCCGTCAGCCTCAACTCGGCCAACTTCCACTCCGCCCGCCTCATCGGCCCCGCCGTCGCGGGCGTCCTGATCTCGACGGTCGGCAGCGGCTGGGCCTTCCTGATCAACGGCCTCGCCTTCCTCGCGCCCATCACCGGCCTGCTCCTGATGCGTACGAAGGAGCTGCACAAGGTGGAGCGGGTGCCGCGCGGCAAGGGCCAGCTGCGCGAGGGCCTGCACTACGTGGCCTCCCGGCCCGAACTGATCTGGCCGATCGTGCTCATCGGGTTCGTCGGCACCTTCGGCTTCAACTTCCCCATCTGGCTCACCGCGTTCGCCGACGAGGTCTACCACGCGGGCGCCGGGACGTACGGCTTCCTCAACACCCTCATGGCGGTCGGCTCGGTCGCCGGAGCACTGCTCACCGCCCGCCGCGGCTCGGTGCGGCTGCGGATCCTGGTGGGCGCGGCCCTGCTGTTCGGCGTACTGGAGATCGCTGCGGCACTGTCCCCGTCGTACTGGCTCTTCGCCCTGCTCATGATCCCCACCGGCATGGCCGCCCTGACCGTGAACACCACCGCCAACGCCAGCGTCCAGATGGCCACCGACCCGGCCATGCGCGGCCGCGTCATGAGCCTGTTCATGATGGTCTTCGTCGGCGGTACGCCGCTCGGGGCGCCCATCGTCGGCTGGATCACCGACACGTTCGGCGCCCGCATCGGCTTCGCTTTCGGCGGTCTGATCTCACTGCTCGCGGCGGCGACGGTCGGCCTGATCCTCGCCCGCGTCGGCGGCCTGCGGCTGTCGGTGGGCTGGGACCACGGTCATCCGCGGGTCCGCTTCGTGCCGCGGGAGGAGAAGCCGGAGCGGGAGCTGGCGACGGTGGCGTAGGGCGGGCCCGTACTCAGTCGCGGGGGAACTCGTCGGTCTTGAGGACGAGGCCGACCACGGTCCCGGTCAGGTCGATCTCGTAGCCGAAGTCGAGGCTCTGGTGCCCTCGGTACTCGCCGTCCTTCGGCAGCGTGTGCAGGTGCCACTTGCCGGTGTACGGGTCCACGATCAGGTACACCGGCACCTCGGCTGCGGCGTACGTGGCCAGCTTCGGCTCGTAGTCGTTGCGGGCGGTGTCCTTGGAGATGACCTCGGCGACGAACTCGACGTCCTCATGCCGCAAGCGGCCTTTCTCGTCCGGCTCGAAGTCCGCCGCGAGGGCGGCCACGTCGGCCGCGAACCCATTGAGATGCCCGGGGAAGTCGATGCGGACGTCGGACATCAGGCACTCGTCGGGGTACCGGGCGCACAGCTGCTTGAGGATGCTGAAGATGATCCGCCAGTGCGTGCGGCGCTGCGGCGACATGAAGATGTTCCCCCCGACGATCTCAACCTTGTATCCCTCGGGGACGGGCATCTTCTCCAGCCACTCGAACATCGCGTCGAGCGTGAGTTCGCCGCTGTCTTCAGCCATCGCGATCCTGTCTTCAAGGACGGTCATCGTGGCGCTCCTCCCCGGCTGCGACTCGTTCGAGTCCAGCCGCGCGGTACAACGATACGCACGGTGACCGGGTCACGCTCCGGCGCGAAGGCGCACAGCCGGGGAGACTGGATCCATGAGACTCTTCGCCGCCGTTCTGCCACCGGAGGATGTGACCGCCGAACTCGCCGCGGTCGTCGATGAGTTGGGGGAGCTGCCGGGCGCCGAGAGCCTGCGCTGGACGGGCCGCCCCGGCTGGCACTTCACGCTCGCGTTCTACGGCGAGGTCGACGACGCACTCGTACCGGATCTGTCGGCGAGGCTTGAGCGGGCGGCACACCGGACGGATCCGTTCGCGCTGGAACTGCGGGCCGGAGGCCACTTCGGGCGCCGGGCGCTGTGGGTCGGCGCGACCGGCGACGTCCGTACGATGCGGCTGCTCGCCGAGCGCTCGGAGGCGGCGGCCCGCAAGGCGGGCGTCCCGATGGAGGAGCACCGCCGCTACCACCCGCACCTCACCGTCGCCCGGAGCCGGGGCCCGGCGGACTTCGCGCCGTACACCGCCCTGCTGAACGACTTCGCCGGGCGGCCGTGGACCGTGGCCGAGCTGTGCCTGGTCCGCAGCAATCTTCCCAGGTCGGGCGTACCGGGCGAACGCCCCCGCTACGAGACGATCGCCCGCTGGGCCCTCGGCTCGGGCGGCTGAGGGTGTCCGGTTAGGCTCGATGACGTGGACCCCAAGACACGTAACCGGATCATGGCCGGCGTACTGGTGCTGATGCTCGTGGTGGTGGCGCTGGCGGCGGCGCTCGGCGGCCAGTAGCCGGCTCGGCAAGCGACAGCGAGCGGCGCCGAACGGTCGCGTCGCATCGGCGGCAACCGCGCGGACGGGGCCACCGCGCGCCTGCACAGGTCTGCCGGGTGACCGTCACGCGTGCACGAACAGCCAGATGCGCCAAGGGCTGAAGCACAGTCGGCGGGGCCGGTGCGCACGGATGCACAGCGGACGGGACGCCCTTGCTTCGAGTGGACTCCAAGGAGTTGGCTGTTGCTCCATGAAGTACACGCAGCTCGGACGTACCGGACTCAAGGTCAGCCGACTCGTCCTCGGCACCATGAACTTCGGCCCGCAGACCGACGAACCCGACAGTCACGCCATCATGGACGCCGCACTGGACGCGGGTCTGAACTTCTTCGACACGGCCAATGTCTACGGGTGGGGCGAGAACAAGGGCCGTACGGAAACGATCATCGGGAACTGGTTCGCGAAGGGCGGTGACCGCCGCGACAAGGTGGTCCTGGCCACCAAGGTCTACGGCAACATGGCCCCGGACGGCGCCGGCCCCTGGCCCAACCACGACAAGCTCTCCGCGCTCAACATCCGGCGCGCGGTGGACGCTTCGCTCAAGCGGCTGCAGACCGACTACATCGACCTCTACCAGTTCCATCACATCGACCGCCGCACTCCCTTCGAGGAGATCTGGCAGGCGATCGACACCCTCGTCCAGCAGGGGAAGATCCTGTACGTGGGGTCGTCCAACTTCCCCGGCTACAAGATCGCCCAGGCCAACGAGATCGCCGCCCGCCGCCACGGCACGATCGGCCTCGTCAGCGAGCAGTGCCTCTACAACCTCGCCGAGCGCCGCGCCGAGATGGAGGTCATCCCCGCCGCGCAGGAATACGGCCTGGGCGTCATCCCCTGGTCCCCGCTGCGCGGCGGTCTGCTCGGCGGCGTAATCAAGAAGGAGGTCGAGGGAGGCCGCCGGGCGAGCGGCCGGGCCGCCGACGCCCTCGCCAACACCGCCATGCGCGCGCAGATCCAGGCGTACGAGGACCTGCTCGACAAGCACGGCATCGAACCGGGCGAGGCGGGCCTCGCCTGGCTCCTGACCCGCCCGGGCGTGACGGGCCCGATCGTCGGCCCGCGCACGGCCGAACAGCTCGACTCCGCCCTGGGGGCCCTCGAGCTGGAGCTGAGCGAGGAGCTGCTGGCCGGCCTGGACGAGATCTTCCCGGGACCCGGGCCGTCTCCGGAGGCGTTCGCGTGGTGACGGCGTAGGTCGACTGCCGGGGGTGGCCGCCACAACACCGGCAGATGGCCGGAGAGCGGTGGCCACCGACCGTCGCTTGCTAGTCGCGGGGGAACTTGTCGGTCTTGAGGGTGACGCCGACAAGGGTGTTCGTCATGTCGACGTCCGTGCCGAAGGCGATGGAGAGTTCGCTGAGGTACTCGCCGTCCTTGGGCTGGGTGTAGAGGTGGCACTTGCCCTCGTAAGGGTCGGCGATGAGGTAGACACGGACTCCGGCGACGGCGTACGCGGTCATCTTGGGGCCGTAGTCGTTGGCAGCGGTGTCCTTGGAGATGACCTCGGCGATGAATTCGACGTCTTGGTAGCGCCAGCGCCCCTTGCTGTCCTTCACCGATCGGTCGGCCAGCGCGGCTACGTCGCAGGCGAAGCCGTTCAGGTGGCCCGGGAAGTCGATCCGCACATCCGACGCCAGCCGGTTGATGGGGTACTTGGGGCGCAGCTGCTCCAGGATGTTGAAGATGATCTCCCAGTGGGTCTGCCGCTGCGGTGACATGAAGATGTTCCCCCCGACGATCTCGACCTTCGTTCCCTCGGGGATGGGCATCTTCTCGAGCCACTCGAACATGACGTCCAGCGTCAGTTCGCCGCTGTCTTCGGCCATCGCGATCCTGTCTTCAAGGACGGTCATCGTGGCGCTCCTCCCCGGCTGTCACCCGGTCGAGTGCAGCCGCGCAGTACAACGATACGCACGGTGACCAGGTCACGCGTACGGCTCGCCCAAGTCCCAGGCCTGGTACATCGCTTCGGCGAAAGCGGCCGCGATCTTGTGCTCGCCCGAGGCGTTCGGGTGGGTGCCGTCGTGTGTGTCCAGGCTGAGGTCGTACGACTCCGGGGCCGAGGCCAGCAGGAGCGGGGACGACAGTGCGTCCAGGTCCGCGACCGCCTTTGCCAGCAGCTCGTTGAAGTGGGCCACCTCGGCGGCGAAGGCGGCGTCCGAGTCCGCCCTCACGTTCGGGATCACCGGGAGGAAGACCATCGCCACGCGGGGGTTGGCCGAGCGGGCCTCCGCGATGAAGGAGCGGGCGTTCGCCGCTGTCCGGTCCGAGTCCGTGTAGAAGCCCAGGTCGATCAGGCCCAGCGAGACCAGCAGGACGTCCGCCCGTTGCGTGCGTACCGCTTCGGCGATCAGCGGGGTCATGTGGTGCCAGCCCTCACCCCAGCCCGCCAGGTGGGAACGGGGGAACTCCGGGTCGGCGTACTCGTACGAGTCGGCCGTGTCCGTCGCCTTGTCGTAGAGCGTCTCCCGGGGGCCGACGATGCGGAACGGGCCGCCGTACGTCGCGCGCAGGTGCTGCCACATCCGGTAACGCCATGTGTGTTCACCCGCGCTGCCGATGGTCTGCGAGTCGCCTACGGGCATGAACCTGAGCATCCGCTCATCATCCTTGACCACGGCGCGAGATCCCTGCCGGATCCCTGATCAAAGTGCGATCAGGGGTGTGAAGCTGAACACCCTGCGTGAACGCCGGGCGGGGATGGCACGCTTGGGGGCATGCGCCGTTCGCTGCCGTTACTCGCCTCAGCCCTGCTCGTCCTCGCGCTCGGCGCGCCCGTCGTCGCCGCCGACGGCGACGACGGTTCGGAAGGGTTCACGATCAAGGACCCGGGGATCACCGAATCCAGCGGCCTCGCCGCCTCCCACCGGCACAAGGGCATCTACTGGACCCACAACGACCAGGACGAGGGCGCCTACCTCTACGCCATCGACAGCAAGACCGGCGACACCGTCGCGACTATCACCATGACCGGGGTCGGCACCCCGCGCGACATCGAGGCCATCTCCATGGGCCCGGACAACGAGATCTACGTCGGCGACATCGGCGACAACGACGGTGTGGAATGGCCCTATGTGTGGGTCTACCGGCTCCCCGAACCCAAGCAGCTCAAGGACCAGACGGTCCGGGCCACGCAGTACGTGGTGAAGTACTCCGACGGCCCCCGCGACGCCGAGTCGCTCGCCGTGCACCCCAAGACCGGCCGCGTCTACATCATCGACAAGCAGGAGGACGGCGGCCACCTGTACGACGGGCCGGCGCAGCTCTCCACCTCCGGCACGAACGTCTTCAAGCCCATCGCCCCCATCGACCTGTGGACCACCGACGCCGCCTTCTCCCCGGACGGTCGACAGCTCGCCGTACGCGGCTACTTCGGCGGGATCGCGTACGAGTGGAACGACGGGAAGCCGAAGCGACAGGGCCGGCTGAGCGTGCCGCTCCAGAGGCAGGGCGAGTCGGTGACGTACACCCCGGACGGGTCCACGCTGCTGTACGGGACCGAGGGGGAGGAGAGCCCCGTCGAGCCCGGCAGCGTCCCCGGCGCGGCGGACGGCAAGTCCCCCTCGGGAGACGGGAGTTCGGCCGCCGACGAGGACAGTGCCGGTGACGGGCCCAACGACAACCTCAAGATGGCCGCCATCGCTCTCGGCGCGGGGCTCGTCGTCATCTACGGGCTCAGGCGGCTGCTGAGGCGCGGGTCCTGACCGGCTGACGGGTGCCGGGAAGCCGCCGGGCGCGCGCCTCACTTCCCCATCGGCCGCACCTCGTAGTGCAACGTCGGCGTCCGCATCACCTTGTGGGCGACCGGCACGAGGACGCCCTGCAGGAACGGGTGCTTGCGGCGCAGCAGCTTCGCCGCGTGCCGGTCCTCCTCGCTGCCGTGCTCCAGCAGCCGGGTCCGGGCGTGGATCTGCGGTCCGACGGGGGTGCCGCGCGGGGTGGCGGGGGCGAGTTCCACCTCCGGGTTGTTGCGCAGCCGCTTGACCTTCGACGCCTTGCCGGGCGTACGGAAGTACGCGTGATCGCCCTCCACGACGAGATTCACCGGGGTGCCCACGCCCGTGCCGTCCTTCTTGTGGGTGGTCAGCAGCGCGGCCCACTGCCTGGCGAAGGGGATGAGCTCGGGGCGCGTAACGGGAATACTCATGCCTCCATAGATGCACCGACCGCCCTGTTTGTCACCCTTTGCTGTGCCGGGCTTCGCTGTGCCCGGCTTCGTTGCGCCGGGCGACGAGCGATTCCAGCCCGTCCAGGAGCCGCTGCAGCCCGAACTCGAAGTGGTCGAAGTCGGTGCCGAAGGCGTCTTCGCTGAGCGAGGCGAGGACGGGGTAGCGGCCACTGGTCATGGCTTTCTCCAGGACCGGGGCCTGGGCCTCCCAGAACTCCGCGTTCGTCAGGCCCGACTTCCGCTCCGCCTCCTTCTGGTACAGCTGGGTGCGGGCGGCGCCGATGACGTACCCGTCGATCATGATGATCACCGAGACCAGCTCGGGGTCGGTCAGGCCCATGGGCTTGATGCGGGCGAGCACCATCTCCATGCCGTCGAGGGCGCCGGGGCCGAGCACCGGACGGGTCTGGTTCACCTGCAGCAGCCAGGGGTGGCGACGGTAAAGAGCGAGGGTCTCGCGGCCCAGGGCCTCCAGAGTCGCGCGCCAGTCCGCGCCGAGCGCGGCCTCGTCCCCGGACGGGCGCTGTACGCGGTCCAGCATCAGGTCGAGCAGCTCGCCCTTGCCGGGGACGTAGCGGTACAGGGACATCGTGCCGGTGCCGAGTTCCGTGGACAGCCGTCGCATCGACACCGCCTCCAGGCCCTCCGCGTCCGCGATCTGGATGGCCGCTTCCACGATCCGGTCGAGTGTCAGTCCCGGTTTCGGGCCGCGGCTGGGGCGTTTGCCCGTGTCCCAGAGGAGGTTGAGGGTGCGGACGATGTCTCCGCTGCCACTGGTGTCCGGACCCGACGTGCTCGCCATGTGCTTCAGGATAATCCCTTGGCCCAGAAACTGGGTACGGTGTACTCTCAAAAGGGTACGGCGTACTCAGTTTCGGGTTGCCGCAGGGATTTCAGGGTTCAGGCTTTCTGGATTCACGGGAGGGGTGCACATGAGCGGCTACGCGGTCCGGGCCGAGGGGCTCGAGAAGAGGTACGGGGAGAAGCGGGCACTCGACGGCTTCGACCTGGCGGTGCGGGAGGGAACCGTCCACGGCCTGCTCGGGCCGAACGGCGCGGGCAAGACCACCGCCGTCCGCATCCTGTCGACGCTCATCAGGCTCGACGGCGGGCAGGCGCAGGTGGCCGGACTGGACGTGGCGCGCCAGCCGCGGGAGGTACGGGCACGGATCGGTCTCACCGGTCAGTACGCGGCTGTGGACGAGGTACTGACGGGGCGGCAGAACCTGGAGATGTTCGGCCGGCTGTTCCACCTGGGCGGACGCAGGGCACGCCTGCGGGCCGGTGAGGAGGCGCCCAGCACGGGAAAGTGCCGGGCGCTTCGCTCACGAGCGCCAGGCGCCGCGGGGGGTGGCGCCCGCGAGGTAGCGGACGTTGGCGGGCCGGACACCGGCGCGGCACTGGAAGGTGTAAGCGCCATGGTGCGGCTCTACGTCACACTGCACACGGCTCAGGAGGAGCGGCGCACGTGAGCGAGGGATCGCGGTAGCCGCATGACACCCGAGGGAGTAGCCCGGTGACGATCGATGAGTCGTGGAAGAAGATCGAGCGGTGGCTGGCACGGTATGCGCCTGAAGAGGAGCTGCCGGGGCCGGCCGGTCTGGACGACATCGCGAGACTTTCCGATCAGATCGGCGTCCAACTTCCGCCGGACGTCGAGCAGTCGTTGCTGCGGCACAACGGATCGGGACTCGTCACGATCGTCCCGCCTGGCTTCCTCCTGTATGGCGCCGACGAGATCGCGCGCTTCAAGGGGCATTTCACCAAGGGCGAAGAGAGTGCGTACGTGCCCATCGGCAACATCGGCCCGTCGGAGAAGATCGTCGACACCAGGACGGGGCGCATCGGGGGCCACGACCCCGAGCAGGGGTTTTACTGGGGGGACGATCCGCTCTGGGCGTCATTCTCAACTGTGCTGGCGTTCGTGGCAGATGTTCTGGATTCCCCGCCGCCGTGGATAGCGATGCTGCCGGGCGAGGAAGAGTGGGAGGCGACGCATCAGGATGCTGACTTCCCGGGCACCCTCTCGTGGACTGAGGAACCCAACGGACCTGTCGACTGGGACATGGACAGTCTTGCCCGCCAATTCGGGCCCCTCGGCGGCAGCCACGGCAAGGGCTCCTGACGCGCGGGCGCGCATCACTTGAGCCGCACGACAAGGGCGCCCGGTGGTGGTCACCGGGCGCCCTTCAGGGTCGTACGTGAGCGGTCAGAGACGCTCGATCACGTAGTCGATGCACTTCGTCAGGGCCTCGATGTCCGCCGGGTCGATCGCCGGGAACATCGCGACGCGGAGCTGGTTGCGGCCGAGCTTGCGGTACGGCTCGGTGTCGACGATGCCGTTGGCGCGCAGGACCTTGGCGACGGCGGCGGCGTCGACCTCGTCCGAGAAGTCGATCGTGCCGATGACCTGGGAACGCTTGGCGGGATCGGTGACGAAGGGGTTCGCGTACTTGAGGTCCTCGGCCCAGCCGTAGAGGGTGCGGGCGGAGGTGGCGGTGCGGCGGACCGACCAGTCCAGGCCGCCCTGGCCGTTGAGCCACTCCAGCTGGTCGTTGAGGAGGAAGAGGGTGGCGAGGGCCGGGGTGTTGTACGTCTGGTTCTTGCGGGAGTTGTCGATCGCGGTGGGGAGCGAGAAGAACTCCGGTACGTGGCGGCCGCTCGCGTGGATACGCTCGGCGCGCTCGATGGCGGCCGGGGAGAAGATGCCGATCCACAGGCCGCCGTCGGCGGCGAAGGACTTCTGCGGGGCGAAGTAGTAGACGTCCGTCTCGGCGATGTCGACGGGGAGGCCGCCGGCGCCGCTCGTCGCGTCCACGAGTACCAGCGCGCCCTCGTCGGCACCCTGGACCCTCTTGAGGGGGGCCGCGACGCCGGTCGAGGTCTCGTTGTGGGTGAACGCGTAGACGTCCACGCCCGCCTCGGCCTGCGGGTCCGGGTGCGTGCCCGGGTCGCTCGCGATGACCGTCGGCTCGGCCAGCCAGGGGGCGAGCTTGGCGGCCTTTGCGAACTTGGAGGAGAACTCGCCGAAGCTCAGGTGCTGCGACTTGTTCTCGATCAGGCCGTGGGTCGCGATGTCCCAGAACGCGGTGGAGCCGCCGTTGCCGAGGATGACCTCGTACCCCTCGGGGAGGGAGAACAGGTCGCGCACGCCTTCGCGGACCTTGCCGACGAGGTTCTTGACCGGGGCCTGGCGGTGGGAAGTGCCCATGAGGAACGTACCGGTGGCGGCCAGCGCGTCCAGCGCCTCCGTCCGCACCTTGGAGGGGCCCGAGCCGAATCGTCCGTCGGCGGGCTTGATGTCAGCGGGAATCTGGATCTCAGCCACGCTGGGAGCCTATCCGCTCCCGGAAACCTGGGCGAAACGTCGTCCGTCCGGTGAGACGAGGGGTGGGTGGTGCAGGGGTGCGTTCGCCCCGCCGCTCTTACCCGTCCCATCCCGGGGCCGGCCCGGGCCCCGCTGAGGGCTGCGCCCCCAGCCCCCTTGCGACCACTCCCGAGGAGGCGCCCGACCGCCGACGCGGTCAAGACCGCCCGGCGCCTCTCAGCCTCAGGATGCGCGCCCCGCGGGTGCGGCTGCCTCACGGGTCTGCCTCAGCCTTGCCGCGTGTTCGTTCGTACGTACGTCGTAGGTCATGAGCTTCGGGAGGCAGAGGGCCAGAGCCCCTACCGCTGCGACGCAGAGCACGCCGCCGGACCAGATCGAGGTTCGTACGGTCGTCCAGGCGGCCATGGTGCCGGCCCGGACCTGCCCCAGCTGGGGGCCGACCGAGTAGGAGAGGAGTTCGATGCCGGCGAGGCGGCCGCGCAGCTCGTCCGGGATCGTCTGGTTCCACATGGCCGCGCGGAAGATTCCGCTGATCATGTCGAAGCCGCCGGCCAGGGTGAGGAAGCCGAGCACCAGCCAGACGTTGTGGGCCGCGCCCGCGGCCACCATGGCCAGGCCCCAGCACGCCGCCGCCAGGACCACCATCCGGCCGTGGCGGTGGATCCGTGAGGTCCAGCCGCTGGTGAGGCTGACCAGGAGCGAGCCGGCCGGGACCGACGCGTACATGAGGCCGAGGGACCACTCGGCGTCCAAGTCGTCCGCGAGGAACGGGAGGACGGCGAGGGGGAAGGCGAGGAACATGGCGGCCAGGTCGATCGTGTACGTGCCCAGGAGCTCCTTGCGGCTCCACGCGTAGCGCGCCCCTTCCGCGATGGACCGCAGGGACGGTTTGGCCGCCTCGTGAGCGGCCGGCGACGCGGCCAGGCCGAGGGCCAGGGCGACTGAGATCGCGAAAGTGACGAGGTCCGCGGCGTAGGCCCAGCCGAGCCCCGCGTACGCCACGACGAGACCCGCGACGGCCGGGCCGGCGACGCCGCCGACCGTCCAGCGCAGGGAGTTGAGCGCGGCGGCCGCCGGCAGGTGCTCGTGCGCGACGATGCGCGGCACGAGCGCGTCCAGCGCCGGCCGCTGGATTGCGACGAGCGCGGCGGACAGCGCGGCCACCGCGTACAGCGGCCACACCACCGGATGCGGCAGCAGCGCGTTGAGCAGCAGACCGGCGCTGAGCAGTCCCTGACCCGCCTCCGTGCAGAGGATCAGTTTCCGTTTGTCCAGGGCGTCGGCCAGAGCGCCGCCGTACAGACCGAAAACGATCAGCGGTACGAGTTCCGCGGCGCCGATCGCGCCCACGGCCACCGCGGACCCCGTGAGCTCCTTCATCTGCACCGGAAGCGCCACGAAGGTGAGGAAGCTGCCGAAGTTGGTGACGATTCCGGCCACCCAGAGCCGTCGGAAGTCGGGGGAGGTCCGCCATGGGGCCAGGTCCGGCAACAGCGTGCGTAAGCGTCTGGCGGCAGGCGGAGAAGAGGGAGCGTCGTCGGAGGGCGTCACGACCTGTCATGTTCCGGCGCGGCTCCCCGCCGAGACAAACGCTTTTCGTCAGCTCGGCGCCGAGGCGCCACGGGTCAGGCATTGATGGTCGATCGGATGGGCAGATCGGCGAGCTCTTCGGCCTTGCGGGCCAGGAGGTAGGCGGGGTGTCCGTGGCGTTCGGTGGTGTGGACGAGTTCGAAGCCCTGCACGTCCCGGTAGTAGTGGACCAGGCCGAGGTGTCCGCAGCCGCGCCGTACCCACTCCTTGTCCATGCGGGCCGCGTGTCCGAGTGCCCACCAGGCGATCAGTGCACCCGGGCGTTCGGCTCTGTGGGCGGGGTCGGTGAAGGTGGTGGCGAGGAAGAGGGCCGGTTCGGCACGCTCGGTGTCGGTCCAGCCCCAGTGTGGGGTCTCCTCGTACAGGCTGGTGCAGCCGATCAGGCGCCCCTCGGCGTCGGTCATGGCCCAGACCGGAGTGTGGTCGTCGGCGGCTCGGGCGGCGATCTGGTCGGCGCGGTCCGGCAGCTCCTCGCCGCCCTCCAGGCCGCGACGGACCATCCATGCGGCACGGTCACGGATCAGAGCGGCGTAGGCGGGAACGTCGGCTCCTGTGGCCGGTCGCATGACATACACGGTGTCTCTCCAGGGCGGGTCACGAGCGGGCGTTGCGGGCTGCGAGGTCGGCGGCGATGACGTCGGCGAGCCGGTCGTCTGTCTCCAGGATGGCGCCCTGGCGGATGCGGCGGAGAGTTTCGGCGAAGGCGTCGGGGTCGATCAGCTTGGCGTCGATGAGCGGAGAGCCGTCTTTCAGGATGCGGTCGGCGTGCGCCGGGATGTGGTCGCGCAGGGCCTTGTGCATGACGTGGGTGAAGTTCTCCGGGAGCCGAGGCCGCACCACGTCTTCGGACAGGCCGAGGTGGGCGAGCCGCCTGCGGTGCAGGGTCTTGTCCGAGCGCCATTCGCAGGGCAGCCACTCACCGAAGCGGATCACGGCCGGGTCGGCGAAGGGGTGGATGGGCCACATCCCCGCGTCCAGCAGCAGCGGCGCGGCGGAGGCCAGCGCCAGCAGGGTCATTTCGTTGACGACCGAGGGCGGGGCGGTGTCGGCTTCGGCGTCGTGGAGAACCTCGCGGGCGACGGGCCCGAGCCAGGGTGTGGGCTGGTGGGCTGGGCCGACTGGTAGGTGTGGGGCCTCGGTTGGGGTCAGTGCCAGCATCTCGTCACCGCCGATACCGGTGATCACCGTGCGGACTCCGTGAGCGGTGAGCACTTCCACCAGGGCGGCTGTCGCCTCCTGGTACGGCTCCTCGTATGGATTGACGAAGCTGCCGAGCGCCCGGCGTCCGGTGGGGTGCAGGGGTGCGAGGGCATCAGCGTCCGTGGTCACGTCCGCGCGGAACTGGGCGCGTCGGATCATCTCCTGGCGGCGTCGGCGTTGCTGCACTCCGCCGGGGCCGGGCAGCAGCATGGCGGAGGCCAGGATACGGCCGGGGTGGCGGAGCGCGGCGTGGGTGCCGGTGACGGCCGAGTCCATGCCGCCGGACAGGTGCGCGGTGGTGGTGTCCGGGACGAAGATATGCCGGTCCAGGACTCCGTCCAGCAGCTTCTCGTAGGCGGCCAGGACATCGGCGTCCGGCCGGAGTTCGCGGGCGGTCGAGTGGCGGGCTGCCTCGGGCATCCGAAAGGAGAGGGAGCCGCCGCCGAAGGTGGCGGTGGCTCGCTCGGTGAGCCGGTACAGGCCGGTGAAGCTGGTGCGGTGGGTGTAGCGGAACCACAGGGCCAGTAGGCGGGTGGTTTCCACTACGTCCAGGGCCACGGTTGGCAGGTGGCGGACGGCGTCGGCCATGTTCCACGAGCCATACAGCATCCCGTCGTTGGCGGTGAGGTAGACGGGTGCGGTGCCGTGGGTTCCGGCACTGAGGGATACCTGGCCGGTCCTGGTGGTCTCCACGGTGAGGAAGTCGAGCGGCCATCGGCGGGCTTCGTCCAGGAGGCGGTGGTATCCGTCCGTCGGAAGTTCGACCACCGCCCGTCGCCCGTGGTCCTCCCGGTCCAAGGGGAGTTCACGGACGGTGACGAACGTTGTACCCGTCGAGCGGTCGGCCACGGTTAGGCAGTCCAGGGCGGGATGGGCGATGGGTTCGATCCATGACCTGCCGGACTCGAGGCGACTCCCGTTCCATGTCCAAGCCCCATCCAGGCTCTGCGGGTTGATCTGCAGCTTCAACACGGTCTCTCTCCAGGATCGCGGGCGGGACGGTGCGCGAGCAGTGCCCCGCACCGTCCCGCCCTGGTTCAGACGCGGATGGAGTCGTACTGGTGGTTGGTGTCGCTGGAGCCGGGATCCTTCTTGTAGGCGTAACGCTCGGCCAACTCCGGTACGTGGTAGAGCGGTTCATCCGTGAAGATGCGGCTGCCGATCTGGGTCGCCAGCGCGGTCTGTTGCTCTAGGTGCGTCATTGCTTCTCCTGTTTCTCTCGGTTCCCGGGTTGATGTCGTCGCGCTTCGCCCGCTGATTGGGGAGAGAGCGGCGAGGTGATGCACCATCCGGTGCGGGACGGCATGGCTCCGGCATCGGATGGCAGTTCTTCAGGGCTCGCTGGCCTCGCGCGCCGCCTCGGGCTGGTTGGCGGTCAATGGCGTCCGACAGTGAACGCACCGTGCGGTCTTGTCTTCCCAGATCACCAGGCAGGAGCAGCCGGGGCACCTCTTGATCTCTTCGCCGTCGATGACGACGGGCTTGATCGGGGCTGATCTGGTCATCTCCGCTGCTCCTCACGATGGACCGGGTATGAGGACCAGTGAAGGACCATGCGCCGATAGGGACCACGGCAGAACTGCCGCAGTTGTGCGGCACGTTGGCTGCATCCGTTACCGTGAGCTGCTGCATCGTCACACA
Source organism: Streptomyces vastus (assembly GCF_039532825.1). Lineage (NCBI taxonomy): Bacteria > Bacillati > Actinomycetota > Actinomycetes > Kitasatosporales > Streptomycetaceae > Streptomyces > Streptomyces vastus. The sequence continues at coordinate 145,516 of NZ_BAAASJ010000098.1, read as the reverse complement.
CGGGAGGTCTGGCTATGAGAGCCAGGCGTGATCGGCTCGCCCGCCGCAGAAAGGTGTGCGGCTACAGTCAGGAGCAGCTGGCTGAACTGCTTGGCGTGGACCGCACCTCCATTGGCCGGTGGGAACGCGGCGAGACGGACCCTCAGGCGTTTTTGTGGCCCAAGCTGGCCGGCCTGCTCAAGGTGACCCCTTCAGAGCTGGACAAGCTGTTGCATCCAGAGCCAGCCTTGCCCAGGGGGGTAATGGAGACGAAGGGGGGTGACCTTGACGACGTGATCCGACGAGACTTCCTCCAGTTGATGACCGTGACGGCGACAGCCACGGCGTTGCCTGCCCCGGCGGACGCCGCAGACCGTAGTCACGGCTACCGGCCGATGAACGAGCACCTGTGGAAGGTGTATTCGCTGGTGCCCTCGAAACGATCCGTGTACCCCCTCGTACGCGACCAGGCCGCCGAGCTGGCCACCGCCCTGCACGGTGCCATCACCGAGGCGACCCGTAAGCGGTTGTGCCAGGAGGCCGGGGACCTGTTCCAGCTCGCCGGGGAGGTCCTGTTCGACGGCAGTCACTACACCGATGCCGCGCACTGCTACACCCTCGCGGCAAGCGCCGCAAAGGAAGCGGGTAACCCTGATCTCTGGGCCTGCGCACTGACTCGGCACGCCTTCGTCGGCCTGTACGGCGACCAGAAGTACCGGGAGACCGTTCCGCTCTTGGAACTGGCTCGCGCTGTCGCGGAACGTGGAGACACCAGTTTGTCCACGCGTCACTGGGTGGCAGCCGTCCAGGCAGAGGCGTACGCCGGGATAGGGGACTTGGACGCCTGCAAGCGCGCTCTGGACCAGGCTGCGGAAGTCCACGCCCTCAGCGGGGATATGCACAACGGCGGCTGGCTTCGCTTTGACGGCTCCCGCCTCGCCGAGGAACGCGGTACCTGTTTTGTGCGGCTCGGGCGCTTCGACCTGGCAGAGGGAGCCCTGACCGAGGCGTTGAAGATGAAGCTGTCCATGCGGCGCCGGGGAAGCGTGCTGACAGATCTTGCCCTCCTGGGAGCCCAGCGGCGCGATGTGGACCAGATCATCAGCTATGCCGGAGACGCCCTTGATCTCGCCCAGCAGAGCGCATCAGGCTATGTCGCACGCAGGCTATGTAGCTTGCAGCCGAGACTCACTCCATTCCTGCCTGACCGACGCGTAAGTGATCTCAATGACCGGATCACGGAGCTGGCTTCAGCCGTCTGACTCAGCCGAGAGGGAAGCATCTTGAGCAACGACAACGGCCGCGTCTTCCGCGAGGCTTGGATCGCCGGAGTCATCAAGCACTATCCCGGCGAGCCCAAGCCCGGCTACATCACCCCCTGGGACGACACCCCGGACTGGGAGAGGTCAGCGGCTGCGGCGGTGTACGAACAAGTACGCCAGTTCATCGAGATCAGCGGCGGCATGACGCAGAAGCTCACCCGCGAGCAGCGCGGCCACTTCATCGCAACCTGCTGGATCGCTCAAATCCACAAGCACATCGAAGACCCGAAGCCCGGATACGTCGCCGATTACGCCGACCTGCCCGAGTGGCAGCGTGAGACGGATGCCGACATCTTCGACGCCATCGAGGATCAGATGCGGCGTTAGTCGGCGAAGCCCTCAGCCATCCAACCGCACCGGCAGCTCGAACAAATCGTTCTGCGTCACCACCGGCTTGTTGCGGAGTTCCGTCGCCGGGACCGCCAGGTCGAGCTCCGGGAAACGGGCGTACAGCGCGGGCAGCGCGACCGCCGCCTCCAGGCGGGACAGCGCCGCGCCGGGGCAGACGTGCGGGCCGTGGCCGAAGGAGATGTGGCCGAAGGAGATGTGGCGGTTCTCCGGGACGCGTGTGATGTCGAAGTCACCGGCCGAAGGGCCGTGGGCCTTCTCGTCGCGGCCGATCGCGGCGTACGAGACGATCAGGGCGTCGCCCGCCGGGAGGACCTTGTCGCCGACCGGGACGTCCTGAGTCGCGAAACGGATCAGGACGTGAGACGTGGGCGTCGACCAGCGCAGGGTCTCCTCGATCACCGACGACCAGTCGGCCGCACCGGCCAGCACCAGCTCGCGCTGCTCGGGATGCGTGGACAGGTTCACGACCGCGTTGACGATGAGCGAGATCGTCGTCTCGTGACCGGCCGCCACCATCAACTGCAGCGTCGAGACGATCTCCTCGTCGGTGAGACGGTCACCGTCCTCGGAGGCGAGGATCAGCGCACTGGTCAGATCGTCGCCGGGAGCGGAGCGTTTCGTCGCGACCGTCTCCGCCATGATCCCCGCCAGCTCGGTCAGTGTGGCGATGACCTCCTCCGGCGGCGTCTGGGTCGAGAAGAACTTCTCGAACAGCTCCTTGAGACGGGGGAGTCGGGAGTCGTCCATGCCCATGAGGTCCGCGATGACGTACATGGGAAGCGGGTACGCGAACGCCGCCTTCAGGTCGACGACTTCGGGGGCGCCGGCGCCGTGGGGAAGCGCGTCGAGGAGGTCGGTCGTCAGCTTGGTGATCCGCTCCCGCATCCGCTCCACGCGCCGCGGCGTGAGCGCTTGCGCGACGAGCGTACGCATCCGGCGATGCTCCGCACCGTCCACGGTGAGCATCGAACGGCCGGGGTTCGCCAGCCCGATCAGCGGCCAGTCCGGCGGGATCTCGCCGCGCTGCCAGGCGCCCCAGACATTGATGTCCTTCACCAGCCGTGGATCGGTGAGGAGTTGCCTGGCCTCGGCGTGATGCGTGACCGCCCACACCGGAACACCACCCGGCAACTCCACCGCGGCGAGCGGCCCCGCGGCACGCAGCCGGGCACTCTCGCCGTCCAGGTCGCTGACGAAGGGATCGAGGGCGATACGGGCCGGGCTCGTCTCGCTGGTCATGGGCAGAGGCCTCCAAGGTCGGTCGTACGGCGGTCGGTTCGTACGGCGCTTGCAGTGGCTGTGACGGTCAGAGCGTGCTGCCGCCCAGTGCGTGCCTCGGCGTAAATCTCACCGGCAGTTCCGTCAGGCCCCGCAGCCACGGCGACGGGCGGCGCGTGAGCGAGTCGGCCGGTACGGCCAGGTCGAGGTCGGGCAGCCGGTCGAGGATCACCTCGATGCCCGTACGCGCGATCACCTCGGCGACCTCCTGGGCCGGGAACGGGCAGCGGTGCTCGCCGTGGCCGAAGGAGAAGTGCGCGCTGTTGCCGCCGGTGAGGGCGGAGCCGTCGACGCGTACCTGCGGGTCGCTGTTGGCGGCCTGGAGGCCGAGCAGCAGCAGATCGCCCGCGCGGATACGGCGACCGCCGAGCTGGGTGTCGCGGGAGGCCCAGCGCCCGGCCACGTTCTGGGTGGGGGTGTCCTCCCACAGCACTTCGTTCATGGCCTCGGCGACACTGTGCCGGCCGCCGAACAGCGAGGCCGCGAAACGGTCGTCCGTGAGCATCAGCCGCAACGAGTTGCCGATCCAGTCCGCCGTCGGCTGATGGCCCGCGGCCATCATCACCATCAGGTCCTGGGTGATCTCCTCGTACGTGAAGTCCGAGCCGTCGGCCAGCATGCGGCTCACGACGTCGTCCGCGGGCCGCGCCGCCCGGTCCGCGACCAGGCGCGCCATGGACGTGGCGAGATGCCGCTGCCCCGCGAGGGCGTTCTCGCGCCCGTTGATCATGTCGTTGAGGGCGGTGACCAGACCGGGCCCCTGCTCTTCGGCGAACCCGTACAGGGTCGCCAGTAGGCGCACGGGCAGCGGCATCGCGTAGTCCGCGACGATGTCCGTCTCGCCCTTGGCGCAGATCGCGTCGATCAGCTCGTCGGCGAACTTCTCGGCGTGGCTCCGCAGTTCGTAGGCGTCGACGGCTTCCAGCGCGTCGCTGATCATCGCGGCGCGCTCGCGGTGCCGCTCGCCGACCGTGTAGAGGATCGACGGCTGCTTACGGCCGATCATCGGCAGCAGCGGCCAGTCGTCGGGGATGCGCGGCCACTGGCTCCACAGGTCGGAGTCCCGGCTGAACAGCACGGGATCACCGGTGACCTGGTGCAGCTCGCGGTAGCCGAGAACGAGCCACGCCGGTACGTCACCGTCGAGCAGCACCGGCGCCACCGCACCGTGCTCGCGCCGCAACTCCCGGTACAGCGCGGCGGGTTCGGTCTGGAACCGGTGCCCGCCGAGGGCAACGGGTTCCGTCGCAGAGGTTCCCGGGGTTCCGGGGGCTATTTCAGAGGTTTTTGAGGTTTCAGAGGTTTCGGAGTCCAACGAGCACCTGCTCCAGTACGTCGGGATCGGGGGCGCCGCCCGCATCGCCCCGGCGCGGATGGCGGGCGCGGACGCGGCCCACGGCGAGGAGGTCGGAGAGCAGGATCCGGGTGATGCTCAGCGGCAGCCGCAGCTCGGCGGCGAGCTCCACGACCGCCGTCGGCCGCTCGCACAGCCGCAGGATCGCCGCGTGCTCGGACTGCATGCCCGGCGCCGGATCGCACTCGGCGACGATCAGCGTGACCAGGTCGAACGGGATGTCGGGCGCGGACCGGCTGCGCCCTCCGGTGAGCGTGTAGAGCCGGTCGGGCGCGTCGTCCCTGCCCGGGCGGCTCATGACGTACGCGGCAGCGCGCTCAGATGTCCGCCGAGCTGTTCCACGAACTCGCTCATGTTGTGCCCGACGACCCCGGCGTCCGCCTCTTCGTCGGTGACCACGGCGAGGTGTACGCCCGAGCCCGCCTCGACGATGAACAGGACCCCGCCGTAGAACTCGGCCATCGCCGACCGGATGCCTCCGCTGCCGTCCCCGAACTCCATGGACGCTCCGTGCGTCAGCGACTGGATCCCGGCGGCGATCGCGGCGAGTTGGTCGGCCTGGTCCGCGGTGAGCCCTCCCGTACGGCACAGCTTCAGCCCGTCACGGGAGAGCACGAGCGCGTGCCGGGCGCCCGAAGTGCGTTCCAGCAGGCCCTCGATGAGCCAGCTGAGCTTCTCGTCGGCGGTCACGGTCGCGGTCGCGGTGGTGCCGGTCATGGGGTGGGGTCGCCTTCCGGGTGGGGGGTCGCGTGGGCGGGGGCTTGGGGGGTCGCGGTCGGCTCGGTGACGGGCGTGGTGTCTCGTACGACGTGATCGGCGGCATCGGCTCGTACGGCCTCGTCCGCTGCCGTGCCCCGTACGGCCTGACGGAAGGTGCCGAAGCGGGCGGCGCGGATGCGGGCGCTTTCGGCGTGGGTGGGGCGGGGCGAGGGGGCGACGGCTGCGGGGCGGGCGCGTTCGACGTCAGCCTCGGATGCGGCTGCCGCTGCGGCTTGGGCTTCGGCGAGGGTGCGGCCTCGGCGGCGTTTGGGGAGGCCGCTGGTGGTGTCGCGCTCGCCGCCACCGCCGCTGCCGTTCCCGGTCTCGCTCTCGCCGGTGCGTTCTGGGGACTCGTGGGTGGGGACGGGCTCCGGGTCCAGGTCGGGGAGGGCGCGGGCAGTGGCGTACGACTCCGGAGTGTGGGCCGAGACCGGGAACGGGAGCCCTGGCGTAGTCCGCGGCGAGGCGGGTGCGGATTCCGGGGCGGCGGGTCCGGTGAGGCGGTACGCCCCTGGAGCCTGGGCCTGGGACTGAACCTGGCACCCGGGCCTGGTCCGCGGCAGGGCGGGTGCGGGCTCGGGGGCGGCCGGGTCGGCGAGGATGTCCTGGGGGATGAGGACGAGGACGCCCGTGCCGCCGCGCGCGGAGGGGCGGAAGGAGATCTTCAGCCCGTACTTGCGGGCGAGGCGGCCGACGACGGCGAGGCCGAGGCGGGTGCCGGTGAGGCCGCCGAGCCCGGCGTGCAGCCCGGCGACGGCGCGTTCGGCGCGGCGCAGCTGTACGTCGCCCATGATCAGGCCCGCGTCCTCGACGGAGACGATGACGCCGGCCGGCACTTCCTCGACGTAGACGTGCACTTCGGCAGTGGGCGGCGAGAAGTTCGCGGCGTTGTCGAAGAGTTCGGCGAGCGCGTGCATCACGCCTTCGGCGGCGTGCCCGGCGACCGCGGCCTCGCTGGCCGAGTGGAGGCGCACGCGCTGGTAGCCGCCGATCCGGCCCATCGCGCCGCGCAGGATCGACTCCATGACGATGGGCCGCGCCCAGCGGCGCCCCGAACGCGCTCCCGCGAGGACGGCGACGGAGTCCGCGAGACGGCCCGCCTGCGCGGTGCGGTGGTCGAGGTGGAGGAGGTCGGTGAGTACGTCCTCGTCGGAGTGCTTCTCCTCCATGGCCCGCAGATCGGCGAGCATGCTCGTGGCCAGGGCCTGCATCCGCCCGGCGGCGTTGGCGGCGGCCGAGACGGCGGCGCCGCCCTCGGTCCTGGTCCGGCGCAACTCCTCGGCCAGACGGGCGTTCTCCGCGCCGAGGCGGGCGCGCTCCTGGGCGAGTTCGGCACTCAGGCGCGTCTTCTCCTGGGTGAACTGATCAGCCTCGTGTACGCGTTCACGCTCGAACTCCTCGGTGAGCCGGTCCTGTTCGCGCGTGGACTCCTCGGCGATACGCGCCCGTTCCTGAAGAAGCCGCCGGGCGTCGTCGGTGACGGCTTCGAGGCGGCGGCGTAACAGGCGCGCCTTCTGCGTGGCGTGGCTCGCGAAGGCGACGACCGCGCATAACAGCAGGGCGGCGGCGCCCGCACCGCACGCGAGAGGCACGCGGAACGACTCGGGGGCCGCGACGACCGCCCCGACGACGGCGAGGGCGGCCGGTACGGCGGTGATCAGCGGCGCGGGCGCGACGGCACGCAGGCTGGGACGTTCGCCTCTGGGGTGCGCGAGGGACGGTCGATCTGTGCTCGGGCGCGCTGGGGGGATGGGCGCGGTCATGAATCGTGTCCTCGGTCGTGTCCTGGGCGGGAAGCGACACCTGGTGCTCAACTAGCGGTCACTATATGGGAGTTCGTGATCGTACTGGGAAGGTTCGGGAGTCGCCTTCACGACTCGGGCACGAACGGAAGGGTGGGTCCGAGGCCCGCACTGCCGTCAGGCGGTGAGCCCCTCCCACCTCATGCTGAGGTTGTGCGGTGGACCGTCAGGGCGGCCTCTTTTGGTTAGTGCATCTGCGATCGCGCGGCATGTTCGTCGCCCACCTGGGTGGTGCGCCACAGGTACCGCTCGATCACGGCGAGCTCCTCGTCGGTGAACTCATCGAGCGTCTCGGCGAAGGCGCTGCCGGGCGCCTTCCAGGCGGCCTCGAGTTCCGGGCCGCGCTGGGGGCTCAGCGAGACCAGGGTTTTCCGCCGGTCGTGCGGGTCGGTTCTTCTTTCGACGAGGCCGGCCCGCTCCAGCCGATCCACGAGCCGGGTGGCCGAACCCGACGTCAAGCCTGTCAGCTTCGCAATCTGGCCTGTGCTGAGCGGTTCGGGTTCGAGGCCGAGGAGGCTCACACATTGCAGGTCCGTCGGATGCAGTGCGAGCCGGTCGGCCAAGGCCTGATTGAACAGGGTGTAGGCGGCGTGCTGCCGCCGGGCGGCGGCGGTGACGGCCGCGAGCAGTTCCGCACGATTCCGGTTTGACATGCCCTGACACCCCTCCTAATTTATCTGCGTCACGCAGATTATGTGTGGCACAAATAATAACCGAGGGAGAGCGTTGTGAGCACACTGGCCCCTGCCCGGCTTCGCGAGCTGTACGGCCGCTGGGCCGAGCTGTGGCGCGGCGACTTCAGCCAGGCCGGCGAGATCCTCGCTCCCGACTTCGTCGTTCACCAGGCGCGACCGGACGGCAGCGACTCCGAGTCGACGACAGGCCCCGCTCGGCTGCTCCCAGAGATCGAGCAGACCAGGGCGGCGTTCGGCGACATCACCGTCACCGTGGACGTCGGGCCGATCGTCGACGGTGACCTGATCGCGGCCCGGTGGACCATGCGTGCCACTTATGCGGGTGGCCTCGCCCACGCCACGGCGCCGACCGGCACCAAAATCGCGTTCAGCGGCCACGATGTCCTGCGCGTGGCCGACGGCAAGTTCGTCGAGTACTGGACCTGTACGGACGTTCTCGACGGCCTCACCCAACTCGGCGCGGTGTCCGGCCCGAACGGCCCGGCAGTGCCCCCGGCCGGTGAGGCGAAGCCGGCCTGACGTCATGGCGAGCAGGTATGCCTCCTCGGGAGGGGTCCCCAGGCCCGCGGGTTAGAACTGCCGGGCGGATTCCCACCTTCAAAGCAGGAGGTCCACTGATGAGTACGGGTATGAGCCGGCGAGCCGCGAAGACTGCCTTGACGCTGACCACGGCGGGCGCGCTGGGCTTCGGCCTGATGGCACCGGCCGCGTCTGCCGCCAACGGGCCCTGCTACGACGGGCGGTGCCAGGGCAGCGTGTCGGCGCCCAAGACCATCAAGGTCAACAGCAGCAAGTTCGGGTTCGGGAAGTTGAAGATCACGTCCATCAGCTCCCGATCCGTGCGCATGTCGGCCGCCGGCGGGGCACTCACCGGCAGCACCAGCCCCGGCGGCGTCGTCCAGTTCAACAACCTGAAGATCTGGGTGAAGTCGGTCTCCGGCAGCAAGGCCAGGCTGCAACTGTTCCCCACGCGCTACTGAACCTGGCCGACCCGGTCTGAGCCTGCAGTCGAACCCCGGCGTGTTCATCTCGCGCCGGGGTTCCGTCGCGCTCAGTTCAGGTGGTTCAACCGTCGGCCGCGGCTTTCGGCGACCCGGAGTGCGTCGCGGAGGGCCTCGGTCAGCCGCTCGGCGAGGAAGCGGAGGTCGCCCGGCGGGGTGTCCGGGAGCATGGCGTGGGCGTGGGCAAGGAGTTGTGTGCCCATGCCGAGTTGGATGGACTCAGTGACGTCGGCCAGGCGGGACACGGGTCCGCCGCACTCGTCGGTGAGCAGGTAGCAGGGCTTGCCTCCGGCACCGGACCAGGGCAGCAGGCGCCCCTCACGCGCCAGCTGTGGCTGCGGTGACTCCTGTCCCATCAGGCGACCTCCACTCCGTGGATCCAGTACGGGCCGGGCGCATCCAACCCCAGGGTGGCCAGGGCCAGTTCACGACGCCGCCACCGCTGTTCGTGGGCGATCACGTACGGGCGTACGGGCCTGGTCGCGGTGGCGTCGAGCGGGGTGTCCAGCCCGTACGGGCTTCGGTGGGCCGGGAGCTGCACGGCCTCTGGCTGCGGCGGGACAGTGGTGGGTGCGGGATGGGGCGGGCGTACGCGGTGCGCTCCGCGTGGGATGAACAGGAGGCTCACCCAGGCGGTGATGCGGTGGATAAGGTCGGTCATGTCGTCAGCTCCGATTCAGCTGGTGGCCGCGCCTCCGGACGGCTTGCTCCCGTCGCGGGGGTTTCTTCATGGCCTCACCGTACTCGAGGCACGCTAGGCATGCTAGGTGTTCTACGTATTCCCTGTATCGCGTAGAAGCCTAGGCATGCGCATGCTGGAGCGGTGATCGAATTTGTTCCCGACATCCCCCGCTGGCGCCAGGTGGCCGAGGTGGTGCGCGGCCGGATCGCCGACGGCACCTATCCGCCGCGCACGCGTGTCCCGTCCGTTGTCCAGCTCACCGCGGAGTTCGGGATCGCCAACGCGACTGCGCACAAGGTTCTCAGCGCGCTGCGCGAGGAAGGGCTGACGTATACGGAGCCGGGCCTCGGCTCCTTCGTCGCCGAGCAGCCCGCGAAGCCCTCCGAAGAGGCCGGAGCGTAGGGCGCCAGGTCGGCGTACAAGGCCACCCGGCTCCGGTTGACGTCGTTCGTAAGCTGCTAAGTGGGTTTACGCTCCTTGCGTAGTCCATTACTGTGTACGTTGAAGTGCAGCATGATGAACGGTTCGTCGTCTTGGAAGGCCCCCGTGAATCTCCCCCGCGCAGACCGGTCCCCGTCAGCTGACGCGGCCGTGGGCGCCGCCACGCAGCCGGAGGTCGTCGCGGCGCCCGGAGGTGGACCGGGCCCGAGGCGCGGATGGGGCTCCCTCGGCCCCGTCGGGCTGGTGCTCGCCGGAGGCGTGTCCGTTCAATTCGGTGGGGCGCTTGCCGTGAGTCTGATGTCGCGGGCCGGGGCGCTCGGCGTGGTGAGCCTGCGGCTTGTGGTCGCCGCCGTCGTGTTGCTCGTCGTCTGCCGGCCCCGGCTGCGCGGGCATTCGCGGGCAGACTGGGGGACCGTCGTCCTCTTCGGGATCACCATGGCCGCCATGAACGGGCTCTTCTACCAGGCGGCCGCCCGCATTCCGCTCGGCGCCGCCGTCACCCTCGAAGTGCTCGGCCCCCTCGCGCTCTCCGTCCTGGCCTCACGTCGCGCGATCAACCTCGTCTGGGCCGGTCTTGCCCTCGCCGGCGTCTTCCTTCTCGGTGGCGGGGGCTTCAGCACGCTGGATCCGGTCGGCGTCGCGTTCGCCCTGTCCGCGGGGGCCATGTGGGCCGCGTACATCATCTTCAGCGCGCGTACGGGCCGCCGGTTCCCCCAGGCCGACGGGCTCGCGCTGGCCATGGCGATCGGGGCGGTGCTGTTCCTCCCGCTGGGCATCGTCGAGTCGGGAGCGAAGCTCCTGAACCCGACCACGATCGCCCTGGGCGCCGCCGTCGCGGTGCTCTCCTCCGTCCTCCCGTACACGCTCGAACTCCTCGCCCTGCGCCGTCTGCCCGCCTCCACCTTCGCGATCATGATGAGCCTCGAACCGGCCGTCGCCGCCCTCGCCGGTTTCCTCGTCCTCAGTCAGACCCTCACCGTGACGGAGTCCCTCGCGATCGGCCTGGTCATCGGGGCGAGCATGGGCGCGGTGCGGACCCAGGTCGGGCGGGGGAAGGCCCGGAACGTCACCTGAGCCGTCGTACGACGCCCATCGACGCCCATCGATACCCATATCTGTGACGCGCGCCACAGGTGTGGGTGTCATACGAGGGAACGGCCCCCGTCGTGTCGGAAGTGCATGTGACCGCATGCGCGAAAGAAGCAAACCGAAGCAAACGCCGACCACATCACGGGGTGGATCACCATGCGAAAGAGCCTTTCCCTCCTCGCCGTTGCCGCCGGAGCCGTCGCCACGCTCGGTCTCGCCGGGCCCGCCGCGGTGGCGCAGGACGCGGGGGACGTTCAGGCCCAGGACGTGAACTGCAGCACCGGCATCAGCGAGAGCGACGACCTGGAGGGCTACGCCTTCTGCGACAACAACACCGCCGGCCCGGTCGAGTTCCGCGTGAACCTCGTCTGCGGCTGGGCGGCCGACGTCTCCAGCGAGTGGGTCCGCCTGGATCCCGGCGCGGGTGCACAGGCGGTCGCGGCCTGCCCGTCGCTGAGCACGGGCATCGGTGAGATCAGCGCGGAGCACCGCCCGGTCTGACGGACGGGAACGGCGCAGAGTACGAGGGCCCGCACGCCACACGCGTGCGGGCCCTCGTGGGTCTTCGGACCTGTCGGCGGCACCACACCGAGAAAATTTCCAAGCACGCTTGCTTGTTTTTGCGACCGCTGCCATGCTCCAGGACACACCGCGCCCGCCGCACACCGCCGTCCCCTCAGGGAGCGCCCCGTGTCCGACCCCACGCCCGTACTCGACGACCTGCGCGAGGAGAGCGACGAACTCGACCGGATCGTGAGGGAGTTGAGCGAGGAGCAGTGGGCGCGTGCGACGCCCGCACCCGGCTGGAGCGTCGCCCACCAGATCGCGCACCTCGCCTGGACCGACCGGGCCGCACAGCTCGCGGTGACCGACCCGGAGGCCTTCGCGAGGGAAGTGCAGAAGGCCTTCGTCTCCTCGGACACCTTCGTGGACGAGGGGGCAGAGGAGGGTGCCGGACTCCCGCCCGCCGAGCTGCTCGCGCGGTGGCGTAAGGGCCGGGCGCTCCTCCAGGTCGCACTGCGAGCGGCACCGACCGGCGCGCGCTTCGCCTGGTTCGGGCCGCCGATGTCCACCGCCTCCATGGCCACCGGGCGGATCATGGAAACGTGGGCTCACGGGCAGGACATCGCCGACGCGCTCGGCGCCGTACGCAAGCCCACCAACCGCCTCCGCCACGTCGTACGCATCGGCGTCCGGGCCCGCGACTTCGCCTTCTCCGTACGGGGGATGAGCGCGCCGGAGGAGGAGTTCCGCGTCGAGCTCGTGGCGCCCTCGGGGGACGACGTATGGGCGTACGGCCCCGAAGACGCACCCCAGCGCGTCACCGGGCCCGCGCTCGACTTCTGCCTGCTGGTGACCCGGCGGGCCCACCGCGCCGACCTCGCCGTGCATGCCGAAGGGCCGGACGCGGACCGGTGGCTGGACATCGCCCAAGCCTTCGCGGGACCGCCGGGCGCGGGGCGCGAACCCAAGGGAGCCACGGGGTGAGCCCGGAAGCGAGCCCGGAAACGAGCTCGGAAAAGGCCCCGCCCCTCCGCATCGGCAACGCCTCGGGGTTCTACGGCGACCGTTTCGACGCGATGCGCGAGATGCTCACCGGCGGTCCCCTGGACGTCCTCACCGGCGACTACCTCGCCGAACTCACCATGCTCATCCTGGGACGGGATCGGCAAAGAGACCCCGGTGCCGGGTATGCCCGCACCTTCCTGCGCCAGCTGGAGGAGTGCCTCGGGCTCGCGCACGAGAGAGGCGTACGCATCGTCGCCAACGCCGGTGGTCTCAACCCGGCCGGACTCGCCGACGCCGTAAGGGAGTTGGCCGGCCGTCTCGGCATTCCGTCACGCGTCGCCCACGTCGAAGGCGACGACCTCACCCCCCGCTGTCCGGGGCGCCTCGCCGCCCACGCCTACCTCGGCGGCTTCGGCATCGCCGCCTGTCTGCACGCGGGCGCCGACATCGTCGTCACGGGCCGTGTCACCGACGCCGCGCTGGTCAGCGGGCCCGCCGCCGCCCACTTCGGCTGGCGGCAGGACGACCACGACCGGCTCGCGGGGGCCGTCGTCGCCGGGCACGTCCTGGAGTGCGGGACGCAGGCCACCGGCGGCAACTACGCCCACTTCACCGACCATCACCGGAGCACCTTCCTCCACCCCGGGTTCCCGCTCGCCGAACTTCACGAGGATGGCTCCAGCGTCATCACCAAGCACGACGGCACCGGTGGCGTCGTGGACGTCGGCACGGTCACGGCGCAGCTGCTGTACGAGACGGGCGCCGCCCGGTACGCGGGGCCCGACGTCACCGCCCGGCTCGACTCCGTACGGCTCACCGGGGCGGGCCCTGACCGGGTGCGCATCGACGGCGTACGCGGCGAGCCGCCGCCGCCCACCCTCAAAGTCGGCCTCAACCGTCTCGGCGGCTTCCGCAACGAAGTCGTCTTCGTGCTCACGGGACTTGAGATCGAGCAGAAGGCGGCCCTCGTACGGGACCAGATGGAAGCCGCCCTCTCCGAGGCCAAGTCCCGTCCCGCCGAGGTGAGTTGGGAGCTGGTCCGCACCGACCGGACCGACGCCCCGACCGAGGAGACCGCGAGCGCGCTGCTCAGGCTCGTGGTGCGAGACGCCGATCCGGAGGTGGTGGGGCGTGCGCTGAGCGGGGCCGCGGTCGAGCTGGCGCTGGCCAGTTATCCGGGATTCCATGTCACGGCGCCGCCCGGGAAGGGCAGCCCGTACGGGGTGTTCGAGGCCGCTTACGTCGAGCAGGGCGCTGTCGAGCACACAGCTGTACTGCCCGACGGCAGTCGCGTACGCATCGATCCGCCGGCCCGTACTCGCGCGCTCGCTGGTCCCGGCGAACAGCCGTTGCTGCCCGAGCCGTTGCCTGACGGCCGGGTGCGGCGGGTGCCGCTCGGGCGCGTCGTCGGCGCCCGTAGCGGTGACAAGGGCGGCGATGCGAACGTCGGAGTGTGGGCCTCCACGCATGACGCCTGGCGCTGGCTCGCGCACACCCTCACCGTCGACCGGTTCCGCGAACTCCTCCCGGAAGCCGCCGACTTGACCGTCGTACGGTACGTACTGCCCAACCTCCGCGCCCTGAACTTCGTCGTCGAGGGACTCCTCGGCGAGGGCGTCGCCTCACAGCACCGTTTCGACCCGCAGGCCAAGGCCCTCGGCGAATGGCTCCGCTCCCGTCACCTGGACATCCCGGAGGTACTGCTGTGACCGTCCTGGCGTCCGCGCTCGACACGGCCGGCCCCGACTACACAGCCAACCGCGAAGCCATGCTCGCCAAGCTCGCCGAACTCGACGCCGAGCACGCGAAGGCCCTCGCGGGCGGCGGCGAGAAGTACGTCACCCGGCACCGCGAGCGCGGCAAGCTGCTCGCCCGCGAACGCATCGAGCTGCTCCTCGACCCGGACACGCCCTTCCTGGAACTCAGCCCGCTGGCGGGGTGGGGGAGTGAGTACACCGTCGGCGCCTCGCTCGTCACCGGGATCGGCGTCGTCGAGGGCGTGGAGTGCCTGATCACCGCGAACGACCCGACCGTACGCGGCGGAGCCAGCAACCCATGGAGCCTGAAGAAGGCGCTGCGGGCGAATGACATCGCCCTCGCCAACCGGCTGCCGTGCATCAGCCTGGTCGAGTCGGGTGGCGCCGATCTGCCCTCCCAGAAGGAGATCTTCATCCCGGGGGGAGCGATTTTCCGCGACCTCACCCGGCTGTCCGCCGCCGGGATCCCGACCGTGGCGGTCGTCTTCGGGAACTCGACCGCCGGAGGCGCGTACATCCCGGGTATGTCCGACCACGTGATCATGGTCAAGGAGAGGGCGAAGGTTTTCCTCGGCGGGCCGCCCCTGGTGAAGATGGCCACCGGCGAGGAGAGCGACGACGAGTCCCTGGGCGGCGCCGAGATGCACGCGCGCGTGTCGGGTCTCGCGGACCACTTCGCGGTCGACGAACCGGACGCCCTGCGCCAGGCGCGCCGCGTGATCGCCCGCCTCAACCACCGCAAGGCGTACGAGGATCCCGGGCCCGCCGCGTCCCCCAAATACGACGAGGACGAGCTCCTGGGGATCGTCCCCGGCGACCTGAAGGTGCCCTTCGACCCGCGCGAGGTCGTCGCCCGCATCGTCGACGGCTCCGACTTCGACGAGTTCAAGCCGCTCTACGGGACGAGCCTCACCACCGGATGGGCCACGCTCCACGGCTATCCGGTGGGCGTGCTGGCCAACGCCCAAGGGGTGCTGTTCAGCGAGGAGTCCCAGAAGGCGGCCCAGTTCATCCAGCTCGCCAACCAGCGCGACATCCCGCTGCTGTTCCTGCACAACACCACCGGCTACATGGTCGGCAAGGAGTACGAGCAGGGCGGCATCATCAAGCACGGCGCGATGATGATCAACGCGGTGTCCAACTCGACGGTCCCGCACCTCTCCGTGCTCATGGGGGCCTCGTACGGGGCCGGTCACTACGGGATGTGCGGGCGCGCGTACGACCCGCGTTTCCTGTTCGCCTGGCCCAGCGCCAAGTCGGCCGTCATGGGGCCTCAGCAGCTGGCAGGGGTCCTGTCGATCGTGGCCCGGCAGTCGGCCGCCGCCAAGGGCCGGCCGTACGACGAGGAGGGCGACGCGGCGCTGCGCGCCATGGTGGAGCAGCAGATCGAAGCCGAGTCCCTGCCGAAGTTCCTGTCCGGGCGGCTGTACGACGACGGGGTCATCGACCCGCGCGACACCCGCACCGTCCTCGGCCTGTGCCTGTCCGCGATCCACACGGCTCCCTATGAGGGCGTACGCGGTGGCTTCGGCGTCTTCCGGATGTGAGGGGGGAACACCCGTGATTTCCAGTGTGCTGGTCGCCAACCGGGGCGAGATCGCCTGCCGAGTCTTCCGCACCTGCCGTGAGTTGGGAATCCGAACGGTCGCCGTGTACTCGGACGCCGACGAAAACGCCCTCCACACGCGCGTGGCCGACGCGGCGGTACGGCTCCCCGGTGCGGCGCCTTCGGAGACGTATCTGCGCGGCGAGCTGATCGTGAAGGCGGCGCTGAGCACGGGCGCGGACGCCGTGCACCCCGGGTACGGCTTCCTCTCCGAGAACGCCGACTTCGCGCGAGCCGTCCTCGACGCGGGCCTCCTCTGGATCGGCCCGCACCCTGAGGCGATCGAGGCGATGGCCTCCAAGACACGTGCCAAGGAGCTGATGGGGCTCGCGTCGATGGCCGACATCAAGGAGGGCGATCTGCCCGTCCTGGTGAAGGCCACCGCGGGCGGAGGCGGGCGCGGCATGCGCGTCGTACGCCGACTCGCCGATCTGGAAGGCGAGTTGGCGGCAGCGCGGGCAGAGGCCCAGAGCGCCTTCGGAGACGGCGAGGTCTTCGTCGAGCCCTATGTGGAGGGCGGCCGGCACGTCGAGGTGCAGATCCTGGCCGACACGCACGGCACGGTGTGGCCGCTCGGCACCCGAGACTGCTCCCTCCAGCGCCGCCACCAGAAGGTGATCGAGGAAGCCCCGGCCCCGGGTTTGACCTCCGAACTGACCGACTCCTTGTACGCGATGGCCGTACGGGCGGCCCGTGCGGTCGACTATGCGGGCGCGGGCACGGTCGAGTTCCTCGTCGCCGACGGCACGGCGCACTTCTTGGAGATGAACACCCGCCTCCAGGTCGAACACCCCGTCACGGAGGCGGTGTTCGGGATCGACCTGGTGGCCCTCCAGATCCGGGTCGCCGAAGGCGCACCCCTCGAAAGCGACCCTCCACGCGCGCGTGGCCACGCCGTCGAGGCCCGCCTCTACGCAGAGGACCCGGCGAACGGCTGGACCCCGCAGACCGGCACCCTGCACCGCCTCACCGTCCCCGACGTCCGCCTGGACACCGGCTACTCGGACGGCGACGAGATCGGCGTCCACTACGACCCGATGCTCGCCAAGGCCGTCGCCTACGCCCCCACGCGCACGGAGGCCCTGCGCAAGCTCGCGGGCGCCCTGGAGAGGGCGACGATCCACGGTCCGGTCACCAACAGGGACCTCCTCGTACGCTCGCTCAGGCACCCGGAGTTCGCGACGGCCCGCATGGACACGGGCTTCTACGACCGGCACCTGACGGAGCTGACCAGCCTTGGGTCGGGCGACCCGTACGCCCACCCGTCTCCCACCACCGCCCTCAACGGAGTTGCTGCGCGACCACCTCTAGTTGCCCTGGCAGCCGCCCTCGCCGACGCCCACGGCCGCTCCCGCTTCGGCGGCTGGCGCAACCTCCCCTCGCAGCCTCAGCTCAAGCGCTACCGCGACGAGGCGACCGGCACCGAGCACGAGGTCCGCTACCGGCACACGCGGGACGGCCTGACCGCTGACGGGGTACGCGTCATGCACACGGCCACCGACCTGGTGGTACTCGAAGTAGACGGCGTACGGCGGCACTTCGAGGTGACGAGGTACGGCGACGAGGTGTACGTGAACAGCACCGCGCTCACGGCCCTGCCCCGCTTCCCCGACCCCACGGCCCAGCAAGAGCCGGGCTCCCTGCTCGCACCGATGCCGGGCACGGTCGTACGGGTCGCCGAGGGCCTCACCGAGGGATCCCCTGTACGGGCAGGAGAGCCCCTCATCTGGCTGGAGGCAATGAAGATGGAACACAGGATCTCAGCCCCCGCCTCAGGGACGCTCAGCGCCCTGCACGCAACTCCAGGCCAGCAGGTAGAGGTCGGCACCTTGCTGGCGGTGGTCCAGGACAACGAGCCCTGAGGAGCCCCATGCCCCCCATCGTGGAAACCGAAGAACACACAGCCCTGCGAGCAGCGGTCGCAGCCCTGGGCAAACGCCACGGCCGCACCCACGCCCCCGACGAACTCTGGTCGGAAACAGCCAAACTCGGCTACCTAGGAGTCAACCTCCCCGAGGAATACGGAGGCGGAGGCGGCGGCATATCCGAACTCTCCATAGTCCTGGAGGAGTTGGGAGCCGCAGGCTGCCCCCTGCTCATGATGATCGTGTCGCCGGCGATCTGCGGCACGGTAATCGCCCGCTTCGGCACCGACACCCAGAAACAGGAATGGCTCCCAGGCCTGGCAGACGGCTCTCGCCTCATGGCCTTCGGCATCACCGAACCAGACGCCGGTTCCAACAGCCACCGCCTCACCACCACAGCCCGCCGCGACGGCACCGACTGGCTCCTCACCGGCCGCAAGGTCTTCATCTCCGGCGTGGACAAGGCCGACGCCACCCTCATCGTCGGCCGCACGGAGGACGCCCGCACGGGCAGGCTCAAGCCCTGCCTGTTCATCGTCCCGCGCGAAGCCCCCGGCTTTGAACACCGCCGCATCGACATGGAACTCCACACCACGGAGTACCAGTTCGAGCTTACCCTCGACGACGTACGCCTGCCCGCGGACGCCCTCGTCGGAGACGAGGACGCCGGCCTGCTCCAGCTCTTCGCAGGCCTCAACCCGGAGCGCATCATGACGGCCGCGTTCGCGATCGGCATGGGCCGCTACGCGCTCTCCAGGGCGGTCGAATACGCCCGCGAGCGCACCGTGTGGAAGGAGCCCATCGGCGCCCACCAGGCCATCGCGCACCCCCTCGCCCAGGCGCACATCGACCTCGAACTCGCCCGCCTGATGATGCAGAAGGCCGCCGCCCTGTACGACGCGGGCGACGACACCGCCGCCGGAGAGGCCGCCAACATGGCGAAGTACGCGGCAGGCGAGGCCTGTGTGAAAGCCGTCGACCAGGCGGTGCACACCCTCGGCGGCAACGGACTCACGCGCGAGTACGGGCTCGCCTCGTTGATAACAGCCGCGCGCGTGGCTCGTATCGCGCCGGTGAGCCGGGAGATGATTCTCAACTACGTCTCCCACCAGACCCTGGGCCTGCCCAAGTCGTACTGACCAGCATGTCGCTGTGTCATCCGCGCGAGGAGGAACCATGTTCCGCAGCGAGTACGCAGTCCTGCGCCAGGAACCAAGGGAGCGCGCATGACCCTGGTGCGCCGGTCGCACGAGCGCGGCATCACCACCCTCACCCTCGACTCACCGGCCAACCGCAACGCCCTGTCGGCCGCCCTCGTCGACGAACTGGCGGACGCGCTGAAGCAGTGCGGCAAGGACGGCGACGTACGCGCCGTCGTCCTCACTCACACCGGGAACACGTTCTGCGCGGGCGCCGACCTCCGCGACCCTCCGGAGCCGAAAGCGCTCGTCCGGCTGCTGAGGCAGATCATCGAGCTGTACAAACCCGTAGTGGCCCGCGTCACCGGGCACGTACGCGCGGGCGGCCTCGGCCTGCTCGGCGCCTGCGACATCGCGGCCGCCTCCGCCGAAGCCACGTTCGCCTTCACCGAGGTACGCATCGGCGTCGCGCCCGCCGTCATCTCCCTGCCGCTTCTGCCCCGCACCGACCCGCGCGCCCTGGCCCGCTACTACCTCACCGGCGAGGAGTTCGGATCCACCGAAGCGGCACGCATCGGCCTGCTCACGGCGGTCGGCAGCGACGTCGACGAGGTGCTCGAACCCGTCCTCGACGGCCTGCGCCGTGCCTCCCCCCAAGGGCTGCGGGAGACCAAGCGGCTGCTCACGGCTAAGGTGCTGGAGTCCTTCCACCGGGACGCCGGCGAACTGGCAGGGCTCTCGGCCCGCCTGTTCGCCTCCGCCGACGCCCGCGAGGGCATGACGGCCTTCCTCGAACGACGGGATCCCGCATGGGTGCTGTGAACGCCGGGCTCGTGGACCGCGCCCCCAAGCAGGACCGCAGCCGCGCCACCCGGCAGCGCCTGCTGGAGGCCGCCGTGGCCTGCCTCGCCGAACACGGCTGGGCGGGCTCCACGGTCTCCGTCGTCGCCGAACGCGCCGGCGTCTCACGCGGCGCCGCCCAGCACCACTTCCCGACCCGCGAAGACCTCTTCACGGCAGCAGTCGAGTACGTGGCCGAACAGCGCTCCACCGCCCTGCGCGCCCTCTTCCCCGACGGCCCCGCTGACCGCCACGCAGTCGTGTGCGCCCTGGTCGACCTCTACACGGGCCCACTGTTCCGCGCCGCCCTCCACCTCTGGGTCGCCGCCTCCAACGAGGACCAGCTCCGCCCCCGCGTCACGGAGCTGGAGGCCCGCGTGGGCCGTGAAACCCACCACATCGCCGTGGAACTGCTCGGCGCTGACGAATCCCGCCCCGGCGTCCGCGAAACCGTCCAAGGCCTGCTGGACATGGCCCGAGGCCTGGGCCTCGCGAACCTGCTCACGGGCGACGGGGCGAGGCGGGAGCGGGTCGTCGCGCAGTGGGGGGAAATCCTGGGCGGCGTGCTCGACTGACCGCGCACGGACCCCTTCCCGCACACCGGCCCCGACCGCTCAGGGACTGAGCCGCTCCACCCGCCACCCGCCGTCGGAGGTCGCGACATAGCGCAGACGGTCGTGCAGCCGGTTCTCGCGCCCCTGCCAGAACTCCACCGTCCGCGGCTCCACACGGAAACCGCCCCAGTTCGGCGGCACCGGGACCTGCTCGCCCTCCGGGTAACGCGCCGCCAACTCCGCGTACGCCGCGTCGAGCTCGGCCCGCGAAGAGACCACCGTGGACTGCGCGCTGGCCCAGGCGCCGAGCTGGGAGCCGTGCGGGCGAGTCCGGAAGTACGCGGCCGTCTCGTCGCGACCCGTACGCCGTGCGACACCGCCGACGACGACCTGGCGGGCCAGCGCATGCCAGGGGAACAGCAGCGAGACGTACGCGTTCTCCGCCAGGTCGCGCGCCTTGCGGGACTCGTAGTTCGTGTAGAAGACGAAGCCCCGCTCGTCGTACTGCTTCAGCAGCACCGTGCGCGAACTCGGCCGGCCCTCCGCGTCCACCGTGGACACGACCATGGCGTTCGGCTCGTACACAGCGCCCTGCGCCGCGGCCTTCGCCGCCTGCCTGAACCAGTGCGCGAACTGCCCCATCGGGTGGTCGGCCAGCTCGGACTCGTCGAGTCCCTCGGCCCGGTACTGCTTGCGCATCAGGGCCGGGTCGAGGACGGGGTCATGGTCGGTCACGCGGTCATCTTGCCGTATCCCGATCGCCGCACACCGAGGAGTCCCCGGCGGGCGTGTGCTTCGTCACACGTGGCACTGAGTGCCGCGAACTCTCCCCAAAGGTGGCACCAAGGGATATCGTCCTGTGCCCGAAGCGGGTGAGCACCCGCCGCAGCGGGCATCACCGGGGTACGCACGTACGTACGGACCGCGAGTCCACCAGCGACCGTGGAACCGCACGTCGGCAACCCGCCCATCACTGACGTCCGCACACCTGGCAACCCCAAACGCAAACCCCGCAGCGCCATCCGTCGCACACATCATGAGGAGCCGCCTGATGTCCGACTTCGTACCCGGACTCGAGGGAGTCGTCGCTTTCGAGACGGAGATCGCCGAACCGGACAAGGAGGGCGGCGCCCTGCGATACCGGGGCGTCGACATCGAGGATCTGGTCGGCCACGTCTCGTTCGGAAACGTCTGGGGGCTGCTCGTCGACGGCGCATTCAACCCCGGCCTGCCGCCCGCCGAGCCCTTCCCGATCCCCGTCCACTCCGGCGACATCCGCGTGGACGTCCAGTCGGCCCTCGCCATGCTTGCACCGGTCTGGGGCCTGAAACCCCTGCTGGACATCGACGAACAGCAGGCCCGCGAGGACCTCGCCCGCGCCGCCGTCATGGCCCTCTCCTACGTCGCCCAGTCCGCCCGCGGCCAGGGCCTGCCCATGGTGCCCCAGCGCGAGATCGACAAGGCCCAGTCCGTCGTCGAACGCTTCATGATCCGCTGGCGCGGCGAACCCGACCCCAAGCACGTGGCCGCGGTCGACGCCTACTGGACGTCGGCGGCCGAACACGGCATGAACGCCTCGACCTTCACCGCCCGCGTCATCGCCTCCACCGGCGCAGACGTGGCGGCGGCACTCTCCGGCGCGGTCGGCGCCATGTCCGGCCCCCTCCACGGCGGCGCCCCCTCCCGCGTACTCGGCATGATCGAGGAGATCGAACGCACCGGGAACGCCGAAGCCTACGTACGCCAGGCCCTCGACAAGGGCGAACGCCTCATGGGCTTCGGCCACCGCGTCTACCGCGCCGAGGACCCCCGCGCCCGAGTCCTCCGCCGCACCGCCCGCGAACTCGGCGCCCCCCGCTTCGAAATCGCCGAAGCCCTGGAAAAGGCCGCCCTCGCGGAACTCCACGCCCGCCGCCCCGACCGCGTCCTCGCGACCAACGTCGAGTTCTGGGCCGCCATCGTCCTCGACTTCGCCGAGGTCCCGGCCCACATGTTCACGTCCATGTTCACCTGCGCCCGCACGGCAGGCTGGTCCGCGCACATCCTGGAACAGAAGGGCACGGGCCGCCTCGTACGGCCGTCCGCGCGCTATGTGGGTCCCGGCACGCGCGACCCGCGCGAAATCGAGGGCTACGGGGACATCGCCCACTGAGCCCTTACGCGCACAGAGCGCGGCCGCAGAACGCAGACGACCCGCGAGCTCTGGTCCCCTCCGAGGAGGGAGCCGGCCGGACTTACCGGCGAGCTCGCGGGTCGGGTGACTGCGTTGGATTGGCCGGCTGCGCGCTTGTCTCACGCGCTGGTCCGGCGCCGAACTGAGTACGACGGCGGGCCGCTAGCCCGCAGTCACCTCGCGTGTCCGGATTTCCGTCATTAGCCGAACCACCTCCTTTCCACGTACGCAGCACCTTAGGAACCGCTCGGACTTCGTTCAACCGGTTTTTGGGTACGCCACGAACCTGCGGACTCTGGGAGGGCGGGGCAGCGCATGCGCGTGGTGACGTGGAACCTGTGGTGGCGGTTCGGGCCGTGGGAGCAGCGGCGGAAGGCGATTCTGGCCGTTCTGCGGGACTTGCGGCCGGATGTGGTCGGGCTGCAGGAGGTGTGGGCCTGCGGCGGGGAGAACCTGGCGGAGTGGCTGGCGGACGAGTTGGGGCTGTACTGGACGTGGGCCGCTTCGGAGGCGCCCGGGTGGTGGCAGCGGCGGCTCGGGGACTCGACGGTCGACCTGGGCAATGCCGTGCTCAGCCGGTGGCCCGTCGTGGACCGGGCGCTGGTGCGGTTGCCGAAGCCTGACGGGGAGGACGACGGGCGGCTGGCGCTGTATACACGGCTGGATGCGCCGGGCCATCCGGTGCCGTTCTTCACCACACACCTGACCTCCCGCACTGAGGCTTCAGCAGTGCGGTGCGAACAGGTCCGGGTTCTGGCCGGGTTCGTCGCGGATCACCGCGGCGGGACGGCGTTTCCGCCGGTCATCACCGGGGATTTCAACGCCTGGCCCGACTCGGACGAAATCCGCCTGTTCGGCGGCTACAAAACGGCACCGGTCGTCCCCGGGCAGGTGTTCCTCGACGCCTGGGAGTACGCGGCTCCAGGGGCCCCGGCGGCCACTTGGGCCGCGGCCAACCCCTACATCAAGCCCGGCAACCCCGACGTCCGCCTCGACTACATCCACGTCGGACCGCCGGGCCCGGACGCCCTCGGCCACGTCCGCTCGGTCCACCGCGCGGGCGACGGCCCCGTCGACGGCGTATGGCCGTCCGACCACGCGGCGGTCGTCGTGGACCTGGCCTCAGCCCCGAACGGCTAGTAGCCGGCGCGGAGCCGAGGGGACCTGTGAGGTGCGTTTCTGGCGTGCAACGATTTTCTTCAATCTTGTGGGAACCCGGTGTGTGCTGCGTCACGTTCGAGTTGAATGATTACTAGTGAGTGATTCGCAGTGTGGGAACGGACGCGCGGTCGAACCGCGCAGGACACGCCGACACGACCTGCAGGGGGTGCCAGGTGAGTGCTTCCCGGCGTAGTGGGACCACGGACGAGCTGGGGCCGCAGGAGCCCGAGCGGGACGGGTCCGATCTGCTTGCCGCTTTGCTGGATGGGATGGACGCGGCGTTGTGCGCTTTTGACGCCGACGGTGTCGTGACCCATTGGAACCGTGAGGCGGAGCGGATTCTCGGGTGGAGCGCGGAGGAAGCGGTCGGGCGGCACGGGTTCGCCGGGTGGGCCGTGCGGAC
The DNA here is from genome assembly GCF_039532825.1 of Streptomyces vastus. Classification (NCBI taxonomy): domain Bacteria; kingdom Bacillati; phylum Actinomycetota; class Actinomycetes; order Kitasatosporales; family Streptomycetaceae; genus Streptomyces; species Streptomyces vastus. Next base: position 121,756 of record NZ_BAAASJ010000098.1, on the reverse strand, counting down.
CGCGGACGCCGAGGAGGTCGAGAGCCGGCTGATGTCGGCGATGCACGCCCCGGGCCGGCAGGTGCACGAGTTCGCGCTGCTCACCAAGGACGGCGGACGGGTCCTCGTACGAACCCAGTCCGCGGCCGTGCGCGGGCCCAACGGGAAGCCCGCAGGGGTCTACTGCGCCTTCAGCGAGGTGCACGCGCAGATAGATCTGGAGCGGTCGATCGCCCTGAGCGAGGCGTTGCTCGAGGACGCGTCATGGGGCGTCGTACTCGTCGACGCCGATCTGCGGCCCGCCGTCGTCAACGCGCACGCGGCTCGCGCGCTCGGCATAGGGCGTACGGCCGTACTGGGGCGCCCTCTGGGCGAGTTGCTCGCGCAGGGTGTCGAGGAGCTGGAGAGCGCGCTGGCGCATGTGCTCGCCGAGGGGGCGCCGCCCGCGCTCGCCGAGATGTGGGTGACCGTGCGGACGCCGGAGGGCGAGAAGCGGCGGTGCTGGCGGAGCGGCTTCCTGCGGCTGTCCTCGCCGCTCGCGGAAGAGCCCGTTCCGCTCGGTGTCGGCTGGCTCTTCCAGGACGTGACGGAGAGCAAGCAGGGCGAGCAGGAGGCCTCGCAGCTGCGGTTCCGGGCCAACCAGCTGCACCGTGCCGCGCGCGCGGCGGCCGAGTGCGAGGACCCGGCCGAGGCCGCGGTCGTCCACCTGGACTTCTCGCTGGCCGGGTTCGCCGACCATGCGCTGATCGACCGGGTCGCGGGCGGCTCCGTACGGGACGGCGAGGAGACGGTACGCCTCGTGCGGGCCGCCGCCACGCCCTCGGGCGCTCCGGGCCCCAGCCTGCCGGCCGACGGACGTGCCGGACTGCCCGTGCGGTACGCCGAGGGGCATCCCGCCCTTCAGTGCGTGGAGCGGATCGGTTCCGTACGGGCCAGTGCCGGCGCGTCCGATCCCGAGCAGATCCGCGAGTGGGCCGTCGCCCGCCAGTGGCCGGCCGACGCGGTGCACGCGCTGTGCGCGGTGCTGCGCAGCCGGGGCCGGACCCTGGGCGTCGTGACGTTCCTGCGGGGCGCCAGCCGTACGCAGTTCGAGCGGGCCGACGCCATGTACGCGGAGGATGTCGGGGTGCGGATCGCCGCGCTGCTGGACCTGGCGGATGAGCGCCTTGTGGAGGGGCGGGAGCGGGGCTGAGCTGCGCCGCCGGCACCTGACTGCCGGTGCCGGTTCGGTGCCGGTACCGGTTCACCGCCGGTAGAAGATCCGCTCCGCGTACTCCTCGAAGACGCGGGCGTTCCATTCGTGGCCCCCGTCCACGTTCCCCGAGCGCAGGAGCGGGGGCTCGATGCCGCGGTCCGCGAGAGCGCCGGCCGCCGTGGCCATGACCGCCTGGAGGAGCGCCGACGTGACGACGCCGGAGGCGGGCGCGAAGGGGGCGGGGACGGTGTCGAGGGTGAGTTCCGCGTCGCCGACCGCGATCTTCGAGTCGAGGACGATGTCGCAGTGGTCCTTGAGGTACGTACCCGAGACATGCCGGGACTTCGTCTCGGAGGCGTACGCGACCGACGTGACCCCGATGACCTTGAGGCCCTTGGCGCGGGCGTTCATGGCCATCTCGACGGGGAGGGAGTTGCGTCCGGAGAGGGAGATGATCACGAGGAGGTCTCCCGCGCGCGCGGGGCTGGAGTCGAGGACGACGCCCGCGAGGCCGTCGACGCGTTCCAGGGCGGAGCCGAGTGTGGCCGGCATGACGTCCACGCCGACGGCGCCCGGTACGCCGAGCAGGTTCATGAGCGCGAGGCCGCCCGCCCGGTAGACGATCTCCTGCGCGGCCAGCGAGGAGTGTCCGGCGCCGAAGGCGAACAGCCGTCCCTCGGCGGCGACCGTGTCGGCGATCAGGGTCCCGGCGGCCGCGATGCCCTCGGCCTCCTCGTCCCGCACCCGCTGCAGCAGGCCGATCGCGGCATCGAAGAAACGCCCGCCCAGCTCGCTCCCACTGATCGTCACCGGCGAAGCCCCTTCGAAGTCGCGTCGCTGAGCCCGTCGGGGAGCCACTGAACCGCCGCCCCGCCACAGCCGTACTCCCCATCGTGCCGCGGATCACGTTGCGGTCTGGACCAGTGCGCTGTCAATACGGCCGATGAGGCCGGGCGCGGAGGCGGTCCCGTTCCCGCCACGGAGAACTCGTAACCCTCTGCTTTCGCCCGCGCGGCACGGTTGTCAGTCAGATGCGTCAGAATTGACGTCAGGGCCAGCGCACACGCCGGTGAGCCACTCAGCCTCCGGCAGATCTCATCAAGGGGCACGTATGTCCGGACTGATCGACACCACGGAGATGTATCTCCGCACCATCCTCGAGCTGGAGGAGGAAGGTGTGGTCCCCATGCGCGCCCGGATCGCCGAGCGGCTCGACCAGAGCGGGCCGACGGTCAGCCAGACGGTGGCGCGGATGGAGCGCGACGGTCTGGTGGCGGTCGCCACCGACCGGCATCTGGAGTTCACGGACGAGGGCCGTCGGCTGGCCACACGCGTGATGCGCAAGCACCGTCTCGCGGAGTGCCTGCTCGTCGACGTGATCGGTCTGGAGTGGGAGCAGGTGCACGCCGAGGCCTGCCGCTGGGAGCACGTGATGAGCGAGGCGGTCGAGCGCCGCGTACTGGAGCTGCTGCGCCACCCGACCGAGTCGCCGTACGGGAATCCGATCCCGGGCCTGGAGGAGCTGGGCGAGAAGGACGGCGCCGACCCGTTCCTGGACGAGGGCATGGTCTCGCTGGCCGACCTGGACCCCGGGACCGACGGCAAGACGGTCGTCGTGCGCCGCATCGGCGAGCCCATCCAGACGGACGCCCAGCTGATGTACACGCTGCGGCGGGCCGGCGTGCAGCCCGGCTCGGTGGTCAGCGTGACGGAGTCGGCGGGCGGCGTCCTGGTGGGCAGCGGTGGCGAGGCGGCCGAGCTGGAGGCGGACATCGCCTCACATGTTTTCGTAGCGAAGCGCTGACGCCGAGTGATCGGGCGGGTTAGGGTTCCAACCTCCTCGCAGGGTCGGCCGAAGGGGCGACTCCGGCGTGGGGAGGTTGCCCCGGGCGCCGATCGGAGGGGGTGGGGCCCGGTCGGTTCACTCCTGCCACGGGGGTGGCCGGACGCACCACAAGCATCGAAGCCATCGATGACCCGACCTGACACGACCGCCAACTCGCCTTTCTTTGCGGGCAGTTGACTGTTCCGAAGCGCAGCGCATTCATGGGTTGCGTGTAAGTCTGTCTCTGGGAGGAGGGGGGAGGCATATGCGCCACGGAATGTTCGAGGGCCCCGGCGCCCTGCGGCGCCGGGGCCTGTCCTCCCCTGTGCTGACCCGGAGCCCCGAGCTCTCAGGGTCATCCCCTGCGGACCGATTTCCCCGAGCGGCCCGCCTCCCGCTGAAGATCTCCCCTCGGCGGCGGCGGTCAATCACTGAACGAGGTCACTCGAACGAGGGGTGTTACCGTGCAGAGAGCGCATTTTCGAATGTGTATTCGATAGCGTGGTGACGGAACCACCGCACGGAGCGCTGGAACAAGCAACGGGCACGGCCAGCGAGCACAACCAACAGGAGCAGCGGCACGACGAGCCAGTACGAGCCCAGCGGCCACTCGTGCGGGACGAGCCGGCCGAGTGGATCAAGGGGGGTGCCAACGTATGGTGCGGCGCATCGACGTGACCGGAGCAGACGGCGTACGCCTCGCCGCCTGGGAGTTCGCCGATCCTCCCAAGACCGGGGAGATCGAGCGATCGCCGGGCGTGCTGTTACTGCACGGCCTGATGGGCCGTGCCTCGCACTGGGCGTCCACCGCCCGCTGGCTCTCCGAGCGGCATCGCGCCGTCGCACTCGACCAGCGCGGCCACGGCCAGAGCGACAAGCCCCCCGAGGGCCCGTACACACGTGACGCGTACGTCGAGGACGCCGAGGCCGCGCTCGAACAGCTCGGTCTCGCCCCGGCCGTCCTGATCGGCCACTCCATGGGCGCGCTGACCGCCTGGCAGCTCGCCGCGAAGCGCCCCGACCTCGTCCGCGGCCTGATCATCTGCGATATGCGGGCCTCCGCGCTCGGCGTGGCCTCACAGCGCGAATGGGAGGCATGGTTCAAGTCCTGGCCCGTCCCCTTCGCCACACTCGCCGACGTCCGCAAGTGGTTCGGCGAGGACGACCCGTGGGTGGAGCGCCCGAACCCGTCCCGTGGCGAGTTCTACGCCGAGGTCATGGCCGAGTCCGAGGACGGCTGGCGCCCCGTCTTCGAGCCAGGGCAGATGCTCAAGTCCCGCGAGACCTGGGTCTACGACGCCCACTGGGAGGAACTGGCCCAGGTCCGCTGCCCCGCCCTCGTCGTACGCGGCCTCGACGGCGAGCTCGGCCGCGCCGAGTCCCAGGAGATGGTCCGCGTCCTCCCCCACGGCCAGTACGCCGAGGTCGCCGACGCAGGCCACCTCGTGCACTACGACCAGCCGGACGCTTGGCGAGCTGCGATCGAGCCGTTCTTGGATGGAGTGCTCACCGGGTGAAACGACGAGTGATCAGGGGTGACGCCTCGGGTTCACCCCTGACCTATCCCTGATCGCACCTCTGCCTCACCCCTTGCTGACCGCCGCCAGAATCTCCGGCAGCCGCGCTGCCGTCCGCGGTGCGGCCAGCCGCAGCCCCAGCAGTGTGATCCCCGCCCCGTACGCGGTTCCGAGCGGCAGCAGCAGCCACGTCCAGTCCTCGCCGTTCGCCGAGACGTGCAGCCAGATCGTGAGTGCGATGACCGGTGCGCACAGCAGGGCTGCCGCGACCATGCCGCCGAAGATGGAGATCCAGGCGAGGCCGGCCTGTCCGGGGGCCACGTTCTTGTAGCCCTCCTGCGGGATCGAGTACGGGAAGCGCGCGGAGGACCAGGCGCCGGTGGCCAGCATCGTGCCGAGCAGCGCGAAAGACAGGCCGAGGACTTCGGGCAGGGCGGGCCAGTCGCCGAGCATCGCCGTGGTCAGGACGGTCACGAGGGTCGCGTACGGGAGCGTGATCAGCAGCAGCGCCAACGCCCGGCCCTGCAGCTCGACATACGCGTCCCGTGTGGAGGAAATGGTCAGCGCGACCATCCAGAACGCGGACGTGTCCTGCCCGAACTGGTTGTACATCAGGATTCCGAGCATCCCGGCGGCGAAGCAGGCGAAGTAGACCGAGCCGGTGCCCTGCAGCGCGTTGAACACCGGCACGATCAGCCCGATCGCGAGCGAGGTCACCCACGCGGCCTTCGTCTTCGGATCGCGCCACACATACCGCAGGCTGCGCTCCATGACCGTGCCCGTGCGCCCGGCGGGCAGCAGCCGGGACAGGCCGGACGAGCGGCCCGCCTTGTCCCGCGTGGGCTCGGCGGCCTGGAGGGTGGAGCCGTCCGGCGAAGTCATCAGCCGGGTCAGACTCCGCTGCCAGAGCGCCAGCAGGCCCACCAACGCTCCGGCACTCAGGGCGAGTTGGGCGACCCCAGTGGCGTACGAACCCTCGCTCACCGAGTCCACCGCGCCGATCGCCGAGGCGGGCGGCACCCAGCGCAGCACCTCGGCCGCCGGATCCAGTGTGGACAGGCCCGAGGAACCGAGCTTCTGCGCACCGAAGTTGACGAACTGTGCGCCCACGGCGATCACCAGGCCGCTCAGCACGGCGAGATCGCGGCCCTTACGGCTGGTAAGCAGCCGGACGTTGGCCGCGGCGACGGCCCGCGCGAGGGCCACGCAGATGAGCAGCGCGAGGACGATCGCGACGACCCCGGTGACGTACGCGGCCGCGCCGTGCGCCATCGCGATCACGGAACCGGCGAACATGCACAGCGTGAACAGCGGCCCGATACCGACCAGCGAGGCCACCAGCAGGGCACGCACGAGCGGGCGCGGGCGCAGTGGCAGCATCACCAGGCGGGTGGGGTCGAGCGTCTCGTCGCCACTGGGGAAGAACAGGGGCATCACGGCCCAGCCGAGCGCCAGGATGGCGGTGAGCAGCACGGTGACGCTCGCCGCGTGCGTGTTGCCGCGCAGCGCGATCAGGCCGATGAGCTGGAGCGCGGCGAAGAGCAGGGTGAAGACGATCGACGCGACGTACGCGGCCCGCCGTCCGGCAGACTGGCGCAGACCGTTGCGCAGCAGGGACAGCTTCAGGCGTACGAAGACGGGGGTGACCGATTCGACGGAGGCGGCTGTGGTCATCGGGCTCCGCCGCCCAGCCAGTCGAGGTCGGAGGCGGTGTCGCGGCCGTTCGCGCCGACGAGTTCGAGGAACGCCTGCTGGAGGGAGCGCTCCGTGCCGCGCACCTCGGCGAGCGTTCCGTGTGCGCGGATGCGGCCCGCGGCCATCACGGCGACCCAGTCGCACAGCGACTCGACCAGCTCCATGACGTGGGAGGAGAAGACGACGGTGGCGCCGGAGGCGGTGTAACGCTCCAGGACGCCACGGATGGTCTGCGCGGAGACGGGGTCGACGCCCTCGAACGGCTCGTCCAGGAAGAGGACTTCGGGGTTGTGGAGGAGTGCCGAGGCGAGGGCGATCTTCTTCCGCATCCCGGTCGAGTAGTCGACGACGAGCTTGTGCTGGGCACCGGCCAGGTCGAGTACGTCCAGGAGCTGGGTGGCCCGCTTGTCGACCTCGGCACCGGGCAGCCCCCGCAACCGCCCGGTGTACGCGAGGAGTTCCCGCCCCGACAGCCGCTCGAACAGCCGCAGCCCCTCGGGCAGTACACCGATACGGGCCTTGACCTGAGCCGGATCCCGCCACACGTCATGCCCGACGACCTCGACGGACCCCTGGTCGGGCCGCAGCAGCCCGGTCACCATCGACAACGTGGTGGTCTTCCCGGCCCCGTTGGGCCCGACCAGCCCGATGAACCGCCCCGCGGGCAACTCCAGATCAACCCCCGCAACAGCGACCTGCTCCCCGAACCGCTTCCACAACCCCTGTACGCGTACGGCGACTTCGCCCACCCTGGTTCCCTCCGTCATGGGGTGCACGATACGGGGAGAGGTCCCGTAAGCCGCCTACCCGCGGAGCGACCGCCGCACATCCCGCCCACACGCGTAAGCGATCGGCGAGATCAACTCTTCCGCATCAGGCAACCACCGATTGGCGGGCGTGGGCCGGCAGGCCCACTGAACCCGCCCGTGCGCCCCGAACCGGGTAGGCGGCGCGGCCACATACGTCCCCTCCCCGAGCACGTCCAGATCGAGCGAGGCGAGCGGCCACCCCAACTTCCGTACAAGATCGGGAACCTTCACACTCGCCCCCGGCAGCACGAAGAACTGCACCCGCCGATCCGGAGTACATGTCACCGGCCCCAGCGACAGTTCCATCCGCTTCATCCGGGCCAGGGCAAGAAACCCCGCGGTCTCCGGAACGGAAATCGCGTCGAACGTACGCCCCGTGGGCAGCAGGATCGAAGCAGTCGGCTGCTTGACCCACAGCCGTCGCGCGACGGTCGCACTGCCCGTCGCCTGCGTCGGCCAGTCCTCCCGCGCCGGATGCGCGCCGGGTGCGATGCAGGAGGGCTCGCCGCACGAGCAGCGCTGCACCCCGTCGACAGCTTCCAGCCAAGTGCCGGGAAACACGTCCCAGTGGCGCTCTTCGGCATAGCGCACGGCGATGTCCTGCAGAGTCTCCCCGCGCTGCTTGGGGATCCGCGCGGTTTCGGTGCTCGTGATCGTCTCTTCCATGCTCAGCTCAACTCCCGCACCCACCTGGCGTTACGGCCCCGACGTGCGCGGTGGGGGAGCACCGTTTTCGCATGTGGGGCGCATGGATGCATGGGTGGGGGCGCGCACGGGCAACGGCAGCGGGGGCTGGGTAGCCACGTGTGGGGGACGGCACCAGCCATTACGCCAGCAATCCTCATATGTCCCGCATCTTCGGTATGTCGGCGGGGCATTGATCTTCGAGGCCGGAACTTTTCGCTCCTTTCATAGAAGCCTGAGGTTGCGGCCGCTGAGGACACGTCTACTCGGTGCGTGGGCAGGCACCGCAGCCACAGGGGGTACGCCATGGCCGCAAGGCCGCTCGTCGCAAGGCAGCCGAACGAACGACTGCAGGCGCTCATCCAGGAAGCGGGCTGCTCGAACGCCGGGCTGGCCCGCCGGGTCAACATGTGCGGCGCGGAACACGGTCTCGATCTGCGCTACGACAAAACGTCCGTGGCGCGCTGGCTGCGCGGGCAGCAGCCACGCGGGCGGGCGCCGGCCATCATCGCCGAGGCGCTGGGCCGGAAGCTGGGCCGGACGGTCACAATCGACGAGATCGGGATGGCGAACGGCAAGAACCTCGCCTCCGGGGTGGGCCTGCAGTTCTCGCCGACCGTCCTCGGCGCCATAGAGCAGGTCTGCGAGCTGTGGCGCAGCGACGTGGGGCGTCGGGACTTCCTGTCCGGATCGTCCGTCGCCGCCTCCGCGCTCGTCGAGCCGAGCCGCGACTGGCTGATCTCCTCGCCGGACGCACAGGTGGCGCGCTCGGCGGGACCGCGGGTCGGGTCGGCGGACGTGACGGCCGTGAAGGCGATGACACAGGCGCTGGTGGATCTGGACCACCAGCACGGCAGCGGACACGTACGCCCGGTGGTCGTGCACTACCTGAACAGCGTCGTCTCCGGGCTGCTGGCGGGCTCGTACCGGGAAGCCGTCGGGCGTGAACTGTTCGCGGCGGTCGCGCGGTTGACGGAGCTGGCGGGCTATATGGCCGTCGACACCGGGCAGCCGGGGCTCGCGCAGCGCTACTACATCCAGGCACTGCGGCTCGCGCAGGCGGCGGGCGACCGCGGGTACGGCGGGTACGTACTGGCCGCGTCCATGAGCCACCTGGCCGCGCAGCTCGGGAATCCGCGGGAGATCGCGCAGTTGGCGCGGGCGGCGCAGGAGGGGGCGCGCGGGCGTGTGACGCCGCGTGCGGAGGCGATGTTCCACGCCGCCGAGGCGCGTGGGCACGCGCTGATGGGCGACGCACGGGCGGCCCAGGTGGCGTCGGGGCGTGCGGTCAACGCCATGGAGGCGGCCGACGACGCCTCCGGGGACGATCCGCGGTGGATCGCGCACTTCGACGGGGCATATCTGGCCGATGAGTTGGCGCATTGTCATCGGGACCTCGGGCAGGCCCAGGCGGCCGCTCGGAGTGCGGAGGAGTCCCTCGCCGGGCATCCGGAGTCGCGCGCGCGGCGGCGCGCGATCGGGTTCGTCCTGCTGGCCACCGCGCAGTTGCAGCAGCGTGAGGTGGAACAGGCCTGCCATACGGGGATGAAGGCCGTCGAACTCCTCGACACGCTCCGGTCCAACCGTGGTGCCGAGTACCTGGAGGACTTCCAGCAGCGGCTGGAGCCGTACCAGGACGAGCCTGCGGTACGGGAGTTCGGGGCGCGGCTGGATCTGCAGGCGGCTGCGTGACGGGGCCATCAACAGCGTTTCGCGCGGCGATTCTGTCACAAGTGCGCGGTGGGGCGAGGGCCACGTCCTGAGCTGCGTGGCATCGGATTGTGGGGACCCGGTAGCGTGAACCGACGATTCCGTAGATCCCCCATTCGTAGGAGTCCCGGTGACGCAGAACGGTCAGGGCGAGGAGCCCTCGCCGCGCCCCGCGCGCGAAGGCATCGTGCTGCCGTCCGACGGCAGCGCACCCCTCCTGCCGGACATCCCACCGGACCACACGACGCCGGCGGGCGGCCAGTCCTGGGACCAGCCCTGGGGCCCCGGCCGGCCACCGCAGTCTCCGCAGGGCCAGGGCCAGGGCCAGGGGGAGGACCATGGCGAGGGCCAGGGTTGGCCGGGCCCGGCACAGGACGGGCGTGCACCGGCTCCGGCCTGGGGTGCACCGTCCGACTCCGCGTCAGGCTGGGGCGGCGACCAGGGGCCGGGATACGGAGCCCAGGGAGCAGGGGGTTACGGAGCGCAGCCCCACGACCAGGCGCCGCAGTACGGGACGCAGAACGCCGACACCCAGTCCCAGTGGGGCGCCCCGCCGGCGGCGAGCGGAGAGGGCGGCCACCTGCCGCCTCAGGCCAACGCACCGGCTCCCCCGACACAGCAGTCGGCAGACACGAGTGGGCTCTCTCCACAGGGCCCGACCCCGCCGCCACAGGGGACGGAGGGGTACGGAGCGCACGGCGGCTACGCCCCCTCGTCGGACTTCTCCAGCCAATCGGCACCGCATGGCTCCGGCAGGCATGGGGCCCCACAGGGTCCCGGCGGCCCCACCGCTCAACAGGCGAACGGCGGTTATGAGGGCTCGCAGGCGCCGGCTGCGTACGGCACGCCGCAGGCTCCCCATGGGCAGGCGGCGCCACTGCCGCCTGCCGAGCACTCGGCACCGCAGATGCCGGGTGGGCCGCAGGCTCAGAGCGGCCACGCCGCGCAGGGGGCCGGCCCCGCGCCCCTTCCTCCCGCCGAGCACGCGGCGCAGCCGCAGTCGCAGGCCACCGCGCCGGGCAGGCACTCCGCGCCGCTGCCTCTCGCATCCGGTGCGGACGAAGGCGCCACCCAGTACCTGCCGCCCGTCGCGTCCGGGGCGGCGGGGGCGCCCGGCGATGAGGGTGCCACCCAGTACATCCCTCCCGTGAGCCCGGGTGCTCTGCCGCCGGAGGCCCCGGCGCCCTCCGCGGCCGAGGCGACGCGGTTCCTCGGCCGGGTTCGGCAGGGCGGCCCTGGGCCGATGCCCGCCGCGGGAGCCACGGCCGCAGCGGCGGGCGCCGGACCCATGCCTACCGCCGCCGACCCGGACGCCCAGGCCACGCAGTACATCCCGCCCGTTCCCGCGCAGCCCGGAGGGGCAGGCGCGGCGTACGGGATACGGCCGGGTGGGCCCGGCGACCGGCAGCCGCCGGCCGAGTTCGACAACCTCTTCCGGGAGTCGTCCGGCCCGGACGCCACGCAGCAACTGCCGCAGTTCGACCCGCAGGCGGCGCCCGGCGGACGCGCCGCCCGGCGTGAGCGCGGCGCGGCGGACAGCGGCCGTGGCAACGGCGGCAGCAGCCGCGGCCGCATACCCCTCATCGCCGCCGTAGGCGTGGGCATCGCCGTGCTCGGCATCGGCGCGGGCGCCATGCTCAGCGGCGGAGGCGACGACGGCGGCGACGAGAACAAGACCGCGGCCGCCACGGCCCCCACCGAGAAGGAGTCCCCGTCCGCCTCCGCCGACCCGGCCAAGGCGCAGGCCGTGGCCCTCGACAAGCTCCTGGCGGACAGCAACGACAGCCGTGACGCGGTGATCAAGGCAGTAGCCAACGTACGGGCGTGCACCAACCTCGGCCAGGCCGCGACCGATCTGCGTAACGCCGCCGAGCAGCGCAACGGACTGGTCACGCGTCTCGCGGGCCTCTCCGTCGACAAGCTGCCGAACCACACCCAGCTGACCGCCGCGCTCAACAGCGCCTGGAAGGCCTCCGCCTCGGCGGACACCCACTACGCGGCCTGGGCCGACCAGGTAGCCGCCAAGAAGGGCTGCCCCAAGGGCAAGGCCCGCACCACACCCCAGACCCGGGCAGGCAACCGCGAAAGCGGCACCGCGACCACCGAGAAGGCGAAGGCCGCTCCGCTGTGGAACGCCATCGCCCAGACCTACGGCCTGACGGAACGCCAGCCGACCCAGCTCTGACCTTCGGCGGTCGAGCGGGGGCGCCTACCGGGGTGGTGGGTTCGGTTCATGGGCGACTGCGGGCCCGTCGCCAAAAACGAACCCAACCGCCCAACCAGCGGAGCTAACTCACGTTCTCCAGGATCTGCGACACGTTGGTGAACCCCTTCCGAGCCGCCACCAACTGCCCCTCCCGCACCACCTGGAAGGTCACGTTCGAGTTGATCACCCGAGGAAACCCACTCGCCGCGATCAGATCCGAGAACGCCCAGCTCAGCGTCGGCGTCAGCCCGCCCGTCTCGATCTTCAGCCCGTCGTCGAGCGCCCGCCGCACCGTGCGCGCGGTCACCTCACCGTCGCCCAGCGACTCGACCGTCTTCCGCAGGACCTCGTATGCGATCCACGTGGTCTGCACGCCCGCGTCCGCGGCGTCGATCCGGTTGTCGCCGAAGGCTTCCTTCTGGATCACATCGCGCATCGCGTCCCAGCGCGCGTCGCTCGACGCGGGGTACCAGCCGGTGACGTACGACCCCTCGTACGTACGGCCCGTGGCGTTGATCACCGACTGGTCGACGCTGCCGAGCACGGTCGCGGTCCGCACCGGCGGGTGCTCGTCGGCGATGCGCCGGAAGGAGTCCATGAAGGTGCTGGTGCGGTCGCCGAGCGCGGGCACCACGCACCCCTTCTTGCCCGTGGGGTCGGACGTGGCCTGCTCGATGGCCCGCTCGGCATGCCGCGAGTACTCCGTGGCGTCCTCGGCAGCCCGCTGATCGCCGGCCTCCGCGTGCCTTCCGGCGGAGAGCCCGGAGTCGAGCAGCACCGGCAGCTCGTCACCGGCGATCGTGTCCGGGCGTACGAGCGTGACGGGGCCGCAGTTCTTGGCGAGCTCCCGGCCGAGGCCGGCCAGCAGCGCGGGCTGGCCGCCGTTGACGGGATAGGAGAGCGGGCTGGTGAACTCGTCGTCGGTGAGGCCGTACCCGCCTATGTACGGGATGCCGGCCGCCTCCAGCGGGGAGAGGAAGGAACGGCCGTACTGGCTGTACGAGCCCACGACCGCGACGACGTCCTCCTTGACCGCGCGCCGGGCGCACTCGGCGGCGCTCACCGAGTCGTTGCGCTCGTTGCAGGTGATCACGTTCAGCTGTTGGCCGTTGATGCCGCCGCCCTTGTTGACCCAGCGCGCATAGGCCTTCGCCATGGCGGGCATTCCAGGCTTGTTCGTCGCCTTGGTTTTCTCCGGTGCCATGGTCATGACGGTCACGGTGTCGTCTCCGGAGCCCCCCGTGACCCCGGAGACCACCCCGCAACCAGCGGCGAGGGACGCACACGCCACCAAGGCGCCCGCGGACAGCATGCTGGCCCTGATGTGTCGGGGGCGGAGAGAAGTGGGGGTGCTGCGCCTGCCGGTCATGAACACGCACGATTCCGCCACAATCCAAATGCCCGCGCGATCTTGGCTCAACATTCGGTAACGCGAAGGTGAATAGCGGGGGTCCGTGAGAGCGGAATCGGGCAGGAACGTACGATCGGTGACCGTGCAAGGTTCGGAGAAGTCTTCCCGTCACGGCCGCCGCTCATCCACCATGGGCGGCATGCCACTCAACGACATGCCGTGGTGGCGCTGGCGCAGCAATGTGCGCTCCGCGCTGCACATGCTCTCCGACCCCGGCTTCCAGCAGAACGTCTGGCTCGCGGGCGTGGACGGGTACGGCGACGTCACCGACGCCGTGTACCGCCTCGTCGAGGACACCTGGCTGGACAACTGGTCCGCCGAGAAATACGTCGGCACGATCTTCCGGGACTCGCAGGAGGCGGCGCTCGTCGACACCGCCGTACTGCGCGTGCTGCGGATCATGCACCAGGTGGGCCCGGACGCGCCCGTCTCCGCGTACCTCGACCACCAGGCGTGGCCGGAGGCCGTACGGGCCGCCCGGGACGCACATGTGCGGATGGCGGCGAGCGACGGGGAGGACCCGGACGCGCCGCCGCGCACGCTCGAGGTGCTCCGGATCATGACGCGGTCGGCCTGACCGTACGTACGACGGCACGTCCGCATGTACGGCCGCAATTCCAGCTGTATGTCCGTGAACATGTCCAGCTGTGCGTCCGTGAATGTCCAGCTGCACGTCCGTGAAGTGGACGTGTGCTCACCGGGTCATACCGATATGGGACCCTGGCCTGCATGACCGAGCAGTCCGTCCGCGGGGCCGAGCCCGCCGCCGACCAGGCCGACCAGTACGTGCTGACCCTTTCGTGCCCGGACAAGAAGGGGATCGTGCACGCCGTGTCGAGCTACCTCTTCATGACCGGGTGCAACATCGAGGACAGCCAGCAGTTCGGCGACCACGACACGGGACTGTTCTTCATGCGGGTCCACTTCTCCGCGGAACCGCCGGTCAGCCTGGACAAGCTGCGCGCCAGCTTCGCCGCGATCGGTGACTCCTTCCAGATGGACTGGCAGCTGAACCGTGCCGAGGACAAGATGCGCATCGTCCTCATGGTCAGCAAGTTCGGCCACTGCCTGAACGATCTGCTCTTCCGCGCCCGGATCGGCGCGCTGCCCGTCGAGATCGCCGCTGTGGTGTCCAACCACACCGACTTCGCCGAACTCGTCGCCTCGTACGACATCCCCTTCCACCACATCCCGGTCACCAAGGACACGAAGCAGCAGGCCGAGGCGCAGCTTCTGGAGCTCGTGCGCGAGGAGAAGGTCGAACTGGTCGTCCTCGCCCGCTATATGCAGGTCCTCTCCGACGATCTGTGCAAGCAGCTGAGCGGCCGGATCATCAACATCCACCACTCCTTCCTGCCGAGCTTCAAGGGCGCGAAGCCGTATCACCAGGCGCACGCGAGGGGCGTGAAGCTCATCGGCGCCACCGCGCACTATGTGACGGCCGACCTCGACGAGGGCCCGATCATCGAGCAGGAGGTCGAGCGCGTGGGCCACCAGGTCACACCGGAACAGCTCGTCGCCGTGGGCCGCGATGTGGAGTGCCAGGCGCTGGCACGGGCGGTCAAGTGGCACGCGGAGCGCCGGATCCTGCTGAACGGACGGCGGACGGTCGTTTTCCCCTGACCCGAACGCGCCCTGAGCCGACTACATCCGGCTCAGTGATGCCGCCGCGAACAGTACGTCCCTGATCGCCTCCCGGTCCCCGTTCTGCCCGGCCGCCGCCTCCAGGGGTGAGACATGCCCGGCCGCCAGGCGGCAGAACTCGACGCCGTCGAGCGCCACATGGGCCACTTCGAGGTCGGCGGACGCGAGCGCGCCGGGGGAGTCGAGCGGGATGAGCCACTCGCCGCCGCCGGAGCCCTCGATCTCCAGGCGCAGGCTGCGCCCAGGAGTACCGGCCGGGACCAGATGCCGCGCGCTGCCGGGTCCGGCCAGGCCCGCCTGGCGGCGGGCGGCCAGCGCGTGGGGCAGCTTGCGGGCGCCGAGTTCGATGATCCGGTGCAACTGCCGCGGAGCGGGCGGCTCGTACGGATAGTCCACAGCGTCCGCGATGTCCCCGGCGTGCACCCAGCACTCGAAGGCCCGGTCCAGCATCGCGTCCGGCAACGGCAGCTCGAAGTCGCCGTAGGACACGGACAGTTGCCCGGAACCTCCGGCCGCGAACGACACCGTACGCACGAGGCTGTGGCTCTGCTCGCGCCACGGTCCGCGTACGGATCGGGTGTGCGGGAAGTGCGCCGCCTGCCAGAAGGCCTCGGTGCGGCCCGCCGGGGTCTGCACGTCGGCGCCGATGTCGCCGAGCGGGTCGTCGAGGCCGAGGGCGAGGGCGACGAGGCCGTCGACGGCCAGCAGGTGGGCGATGACCTTGGCGACGGTCGTACGCCGGCTCGTGGGTTTGTCGCCCTCGAACCAGTGCAGCCGTACGGGCGCGTGCCACTCGGCGTCGCCGAAGTCCTGGAGCAGCGCGTCGAGACGGGCGGCCTCCGAGTCGTACGGGACCGCCCACTCGGGCACCGGGATACGGGGCGGCCGTCGCTCGAGGCACCCCTCGAGGACCCGGGTGCGCAGCCTCGGGTCCAGGTCGAGGCTCTCCGGCTTGTGCAGCAGCCCGACGGCCTCGCGCAGCCGCAGCGCCTCGTCCGCGCAGGCTCCGCAGAGGCCGAGGTGGTCCTCCACGGCCGCTGTCTCCTGAGGCGAGCATGCGGCCAGCGCCCAGGCGCCGAGCAGCGACTGGAGCACCCGGTGTTCGAGCAGAAGCGGCGCCGGCGGCGGATCGGGCAGCGGCAGCCCGCTGTCTTCCACGGAGGAACGCGGCATGGGGATACGCGGCGGCCCGTCCGGCTCCTGACCGTTGCCGGGTCCCTTGGTGCCGCCCGGCCCCTGCGGTCCGTCACCGCTGTCCCGGCCCGGCGGGCCGTTGCCCTGGGCACCCACAGGACCGTGGTGCTCGTCCTCCGATTTCGCGTGCTCCCCGTGCGGTTCGTGCTCCCCGTGCGCGGCCCGCACGTCGTCGTCCCTCTCGTCCCCGTCGTACGCCCCGAAGTGGTCCGCGTCGTTCACCGTCCACCCCCGTCTTCGGGCTGTGCCCCGGACGGTCCGCTGTCGTGGGCGGTGGCCAGCAGCTGGAGGCCGAGACGCAGCCGGCGGCGGGCCTCGTCCTCTGTGACGTCCAGGTCGGCGGCGGCCTGGCGATAGTCGCGGCGCTGTACGTACGCCAGGTCCAGGGCGGCGCGCAGCGGGGCGGGCATGGCCGTGACGATGTAGTCGGCGCGGGCGGCCACCGAGGCGCGTCGCACCCTGCTCTCCAACTCCTCCGTGCTGCCCGGGCCGCCACCGGCGAGTGCGGCGGTCTCGGTCTCCCGAAGGCGCTGCACGGCGAGACGGTGGGTCAGCGTGGCGATCCAGGAGCGGAGGGGGCCCTGCCTGGGGTCGTACGCGTCCGGGTTCTCCCAGGCGTGGGCGAACACCTCGCAGGTGACGCTGTCGGCGGCGTGTTCGTCTTTGAGTACGCGATGGGCGAGTGCGTGCACAAGTGAAGAGAAGCGGTCGTAAAGCTCACCGAGCGCGGCAGCCTCCCCCCGTGTGAGCCGCTGCTGCATCTTGCGGTCCCAGCGGGGTGGCGTGTCCCTGTCGGCCATGCGGCCTCCTCACCCCCGGTCGTGCCCGGCACGTGTCCCTTGTTCACCGGTTTCTCGTCAGTTTCCCGTCCCCGGCATCTTCCCGAATGTAGTCGGCGGCCCTGACGGCGCATGCCCCTTTACGGCAATGCGCGTTCCTGAGAGGGCCGCGGATGGTAGTGCTCTCCTTACGCTGTGCATGCGCCTACCCTTTCTCGTTCTGATCAGACAGGATCGAAGTAGACCGCGTACGACCGAAACGGGGCGCCCGGGACGCAATTCGTTTCAGGATCCGGGTGTTTCACGGAGCGAAGGCCGGGCAGCCGCGCACCCAGGGAAGTGTAGGAATCACTTCCGCTTCTGTTCCCGGGTCTTTGATGACCTGTCGGGATATAGGGACCTTTGGGGCGCGGATCGGGCCCGATTCGGGGTCAGCAACGTCGAGGGAGAGGCAGGCGCGTGACGCTCAGGGTGACCGACGGCGAGCAGGGCGGCTGGGCCGTGCTCCAGGTGACGGGCGAGATGGATCTGGTGACGTCACCGGTACTGCGCCAGCGCGTGCACGACGCCGTGGCCGACGGCCGCCGCAGCCTCGTACTCGACCTCTCCGAAGTGCTGTTCTGCGACTCCAGTGGCGTCGGCGTACTCATAGCCACCCGCCGGCTGATCCGCTCCTGCCAGGGCCGTCTCCGCCTCATCCTCCCCGCCCAGGGAGCGGTGGACGGTTCACACGTCAACCGCGTCCTCGGCGCCCTCGGCGTCCGCCGCCTCTTCGACGTCTACCCGGACGTCGGCGCGGCCGTGGACGACGAGTCGAGCCCACTGTCGGCGTGAGGCCCTTCGGACCGATCCTGTTCGGACCGATCCTGTTCGGGCCGACCCCCGGGGACGGTTTCTGTTGGCGTGATCTTCGTCACGCGTGAACGTCCACCGCCACCGAGATATCGCCCTTGAAACTTCGCGACGCCGTTGTCGCGGAATTCCCCCGGTCTTGGCACAAGCGTCGTTTTCCGCTCCTCGGGAGCCCTCGGCGTCGTACGCTCCCTGCCAGACGCACCCCATCTGATGTGTAAGGCGGCCTGAAAAGACATGGTCAGCACCGAGTACGAGCGACGGATCGCCGCCCGGTTCGCCACCTTCGACCAGGACGGCAACGGCTACATCGACCGCGAGGACTTCAGCGCGGCGGCCAAGGCGCTGCTCGCCGAGTTCGATACGACGGCCCGGTCCGACAGAGGACAGGCCCTCTACATCGGCGCGGAGGCCTTCTGGCAGGGCATGGCCGGGATAGCGGACCGGGACGGCGACCAGCGGATCACCCGCGAGGAGTTCGTGAACGGCGCTGTCAAGCGGCTGCGGGACAACCCGGACCGGTTCGCCGAGATCGCCCGCCCGTTCCTGGACGCGGTACTCGCCGTGGCCGACAGCGACCAGGACGGCGCGGTGACGGTCGATGAGACCGCGCGCGTCCTCAAGGTCCTGGGCGTCCCCGAAGGCATCGCCACCACCGCGGCCCGCGCCCTCGACGCGGACGCCGACGGCCGCATCACCGAGCCGGAAGTCGTGACCGCCTTCGCCCGCTACTTCACGGTGCCGGAGTAGTCGATCCCGAAAAACGCTCCCTCAGCTTGTACTTGAGGACCTTCCGCAGCGTCTCGTTGCGCGGAAGGGCGTCCACCACCTCCAGCTGCTCCGGCAGCTTGTGCACGGACAGCCCTTCCGCGCGGAGATACGAAGTCACCGTCTCCAGCGTCAACGCCGAGGCCCCAGGGGGCTGTTCGACCACCGCGCAGACCCGCTCCCCGCGCTCGGCGTCCGGCAGCCCGATCACCGCGGCGTCGCCCACGCCCGGATGCCGGTGCAGCAGATCCTCGATCTCCTTGGCCGAGATGTTCTCGCCCTTGCGGATGATGACGTCCTTCAGGCGTCCGGTGAGGACCAGATGGCCGCTCTCCGTGAGATGCCCGAGATCCCCGGTGATCAGAAAACCGTCCTCGTCGAAGGCCTCGGCGGTCTGCGCCGGGTCCAGATAGCCCTGGCAGACGGCTTCCCCGCGCAGCCGCACCTCGCCGTCCACGATCCGTATCTCCATGCCCTCCGGAGGCCGCCCCTCGGTCGTCGCGAGGTCCTCGGGAGTGTCGTCCGGCGACCCCATCGTGATCATCGGCACCTCGGTCATGCCGTACCCGTGCGTGAGCTGAACCCCCAACTCGCGTACGACGGCGTGGTGCACCTCGGGCGGCTTCGGCGCCCCGCCGCCCGCGAGCAGCCGCAGCGTCGGGATGATGGGAGTGCCGGGCTGCTTGCGCTGTTCGGCGAGGAACATCGAGTAGAACGCCGTCGACCCGCCCGCCACCGTCACCCCGTGCTTGCGATACCCCTCCAGGGATTCCGGCAGCGCGAACTTCTCGAAGAGCACCGCCGGGAACCCGTACAGCAGCAGCATCACCAGATAGTCCGGGCCGCCGATGTGCGCGAAGGGAAACGCGATCGAGCCGACGTCGTCGGCCGAAAGACGCAGCGCGTGCGCGAGACACGACCCGCCCGCGATGAGGGAACGGTCCGTGTGCAGCACGCCCTTGGGGTCGGAGGTCGTGCCCGAGGTCCAGTAGATCCAGCGCACCTCGGTGCCGTCGGAGGGCGGCGGAGGCAGTACGTCCGGATCGCCGTCCGGGAGGGAGTCGTACGCCTCGAAAACGCCCCGCGCCCCGATACGGTGTGCCATCGCCGTGTAGTCGAAGCCGCGCCACTCGCCCGGCACGGCGAAGTACGCGGCCTCGGACTCCCGCACCGCGAAGGCGACTTCACGGTCCCGGTAGAAGGGGATGACCGGAGACTGCACGGCCCCGAGCCGCGCCAGGGCCATGGCCAGCAGCACCGTCTCGATCCGCGTCGGTAGCTGCCAGGCGACGACCGCGCCGGGCCGCACACCCATGCCGTACAAGCCCGCAGCCGCCAGCTCCGCCCCAGAACGCAGCTCCTCGAAAGTGAGGGTGCGGTCGTCCTGGAGGAGGACGGGACGGTCGGGCGTGAGCGCGGCACGGCGTTCGACGAGCTCCCAGAAGGTGCGCGAGGTACCGAGGGCGTGCGCGGTATCAGTCACGACGGCTCCCCAAGAGGCCTAAAACTGACGGTGAGTCAGATCGTAGGCAGGAGCGTAGGCCGCGCCGCCTTGTCGGTCCAGGGGTGCGAAGCTAGCCTTATTTCTGACGGTCCATCAGATACGGGCCTCGCACCCGCCCGCCGGAGGGGACTGAACCCATGACCGAACTGCCTCGGATCATCAGCGTCGACGACCACGTCATCGAGCCCGCGCACCTCTTCGAGACCTGGCTGCCGAAGAAGTACCAGGACCGCGGGCCGAAGCCGCTGACCGCCGGCATCGGGGAACTCGCGTACGTGGGTGGCAAGTACCAGATCACGATGGACCCGGACGGACCGCCGGCCGACTGGTGGATCTACGAAGACCTCAAGTTCCCGTACAAGCGCAATATCGCGGCCGTCGGCTTCGACCGCGACGAGATGACGCTGGAGGGCATCACGCGCGCGGAGATGCGGCCGGGCTGCTGGGACCCGGTCGAGCGCATCAAGGACATGGAGGCCAACCATGTCGAGGCCAGCCTGTGCTTCCCCACCTTCCCGCGCTTCTGCGGGCAGACCTTCGCCGAGGCGCACGACAAGGAAGTGGCTCTGGCCTGCGTGCGCGCGTACAACGACTTCATGGTCGAGGAGTGGTGCGGCGACAGCGGCGGCCGCCTCATCCCGCTGTGCATCATCCCCCTGTGGGACATCGACCTCGCGGTCGCCGAGATCAAGCGGAACGCGGCCCGCGGCGTCAAGGCGGTGACCTTCTCCGAGATCCCCACCCACCTGGGGCTGCCGTCCATCCACTCCGGCTACTGGGACCCCTTCTTCGCGATCTGCCAGGAGACCGGAACGGTCGTCAACATGCACATCGGGTCCAGCTCCCAGATGCCCGCCGCCTCCCCGGACGCGCCCCCCGCCGTCCAGGCCTCGCTCAGCTTCAACAACGCGATGGCCTCGATGATGGACTTCCTGTTCAGCGGCGTCCTGGTGAAGTTCCCACAGCTCAAACTCGCCTACTCCGAAGGGCAGATGGGCTGGATTCCGTACGCCCTGGAGCGTGCCGACGACGTCTGGGAGGAGCACCGGGCCTGGGGCGGCGTCCGGGACCTGATCCCCGAGCCCCCGTCGACGTACTACTACCGGCAGATCTTCTGCTGCTTCTTCCGCGACAAGCACGGCGTCGCCTCGCTGGACGTGGTCGGCCGCGACAACGCGACCTTCGAGACCGACTACCCGCACGTCGACTCGACCTTCCCGCACACCAAGGAGGTCGCCCTCGACCATGTGAAGGGCCTCGACGACGAGACGGTCTACAAGCTGATGCGCGGCAACGCGATCCGCATGCTGGACCTGGACTTCGACAAGTAGACGAGCGGACGCGTCATGGACCTCGCGTACACGCCCGAAGAGGAGGAGTTCCGCGCGCGGCTGCGTGAGTGGCTGGGCAAGGTGCTCCCCACACTGCCCCCGAAGCCGTCCCCCGACGACTGGCCGGCCCGGCGCGCGTACGACCTCGGCTGGCAGCGCATGCTGTACGACGCCGGGTACGCGGGCCTGCACTGGCCCGTCGACGCGGGCGGCCGAGGAGCCACCCCGACGCAGCATCTGATCTTCCTGGAGGAGACGGAGAAGGCGGGCGCCCCCTACGTAGGGGCCAATTTCGTCGGCCTGCTGCACGCCGGGCCGACCATCGCGGCCGAGGGCACCGCCGAGCAGCGGGCGCGCTGGCTGCCGCCCGTGCTGCGCGGCGAAGAGGTGTGGTGCCAGGGATTCAGCGAGCCGGACGCGGGCTCGGACCTCGCGGCGTTGCGCACGCGCGCGTGGCGGGACGGCGACGACTACGTAGTGAGTGGGTCCAAGATCTGGACCTCTCATGCGGAAGTCGCCGACTGGTGCGAGCTGTTGGTGCGTACGGATCCGCAGGCGCCCAAACACCGCGGCATCTCCTGGCTCGCGATGCCGATGGACGCCCCGGGGGTCACGGTCCGCCCCTCGCGTACGCTCGCGGGCTCCACCGAGTTCGCGGAGGTCTTCCTCGACGAGGTGCGGGTGCCGGTGGCGGGCCGGGTCGGCCCCGAGAACGACGGCTGGCGCGTGACCATGGTGACCCTCTCCTTCGAACGCGGCACCGCCTTCGTCGGCGAGGTCGTGGCCTGCCGTCGCGTACTGGGCGAACTCGCCCGCGAGGCGCGGAAGAACGGCCGCTGGGACGACCCGGTGCTGCGACGCCGGCTGGGCAGGCTGAACGCCGAGTTCCGCGCCTTGTGGCGGCTGACGCAGTGGAACGTCGCTGAGTCCGAACGGACCGGTGGCGTCCCGGGCATCGGCGGTTCGGTTTTCAAACTGAGGTACTCGCATGCGCGGCAGGAGCTGTACGACACGGCCGCCGACGTCCTCGGCCCCGAGTCCCTCGACCTGTCCGGCGAGTGGACCCTGGACCGGCTGTCGTCCCTCTCGTACACCATCGCGGCCGGCACCTCACAGATCCAGCGGAACATCGTGGCCGAGCGGATCCTGGGCCTTCCGAAGGGACGGTGACCTCCCGACATGCGCTTCCAGCTCACGGAGGACCAGCGGGCGTTGCAAGCAGGCGTACGCGAACTCCTCACCCGCCGCTTCGGACGCGAACAGCTCCGGGCCGCGCTGGACACCCCGGGCCTCGACCGCGAACTGTGGCGCGAACTGGGCGAGGCGGGATTCTTCGCGCTGCGGCTCCCCGAGGCGGACGGCGGTGTCGGACTCGGGCTGCCGGAGGCGGTCCTGGCCTTCGAGGAGGCGGGCCGCGCCCTGCTGCGCGGCCCTCTGGTGGCCACGCACCTGGCGGCCGGCGAGGTCCCGGGAGCAGCCACCGGCGAGTGTGTCGTCGCATCCGTGGACGGCACCCTCGTGGAGTGGCTGGACGAGGCGGACGTCGTACGCGGGGACATGACGGGAGCGGTCGCGATGCGCTCGGCGGACCCGCTGACGCCCCTCCACAGGGTGCCCAGGGCCGCCCCCGCCGACCCCGTGGCGGCCCTGCTCACCGCCGCCGAGCAACTCGGCTCGGCGGCCCGTACCTGTGAGCTGGCCGTGCAACACGCCCGGACGCGCGAGCAGTTCGGGCAGCCGATCGGGGCCTTCCAGGCGGTCAAGCACCTGTGCGCGGAGATGCTGGTGCGCGTTGAAGTGGCTCGCGTGGCGGTGTACGCGGCCGCCGTCACGGCCGACCCGCTCGATATCGCGGCGGCCGGACTGCTCGCCGACGAGGCGGCCGAACAGGGCGCCCGAGACTGCCTCCAGGTGCACGGCGGCATGGGCTTCACATGGGAGTCCGACGTGCACCTTCATCTGAAACGGGCCTGGCTGCGGGCCCGGCGAGGCCGCGGCGCGGCGGACGCCGAGGAGGCACTCGCGGAGGAACTGCTGTCCCCTTCGGCGCGGTAGGCGAGCACCTTGAACGGCCCCCGCCCGAACCGTTTGTCGCCGATCGTGGCATCCCGAAACGGACTGATGCCGCGGAATGTGGCATACCGGAATTACCGTGCGTCGATATCGGGTTGTGTCCGAGGTGTGACTCGTCACGGCCTGGAGTCGGCGGTGTGCTCCGGTACCTTGTGTGGGATGCGAGTGGTTCTGAGGCCGAGCCGTCCCGGTGTTGCCCCTGAGGCGGCTCCGGATCCGGCGGTGCGCCGCCCTCGCAGGGCGGGATCAAGCCCCGGTCCAGCCCGTTCGACTCCCCGTGACGAGCGTCGCACAGTATGCCGTACGCATACTCCTTCGCGCTGGAATATGCCCGAAGCGCTTGTTGGGGTGACTGTACGTCAACCATGCTGTCACGCAAGGGAATCACGTTCCGTGATCCCTGTTTTGCCCATGATCGTGGCCCTCGGTCACGAGGCGATGTGTCCGCCGGTTCGGATGGTGTGAACGGTGCAGGTGCTTCAAGTGCAGCTGGAGATCCGGCCCGACCCCGCAGAGGTGGGGCGAGCCCGGAGATGGGTCCGTTCGCGGATCGCCGGGTCGGCCATAGGAGTCGATGAGCCGCTGGCCGAGACGCTGATCCTGCTCGTCTCCGAACTGGTCACCAACGCCGTGGTGCACACCGGCAGTCCGGCTGTACTGCGTCTGTCCCTGCCGGGTGCGGCGACCGACGCGGGGGCGGGGGACGGTACTTCGGCGGAGGCCGCCAAAGCCGCCACCGTCCGTCTGGAGGTGGCCGACACCAGCGCCCGCCCGCCACGCCCCCGCTGCGCCGACGGCGACGAGACCAACGGCCGCGGCCTGGCCCTCGTCGACGGCCTCGCCGACCGCTGGGGCTGGAGCCCCGAGGGGGCGGGCAAACGCATCTGGTGCGAGGTGGACCGCAGTTCGGCCTGCAGCGCGGCCACGGCGACGTCCGACGCGGCTCCAGCGGCGTACGAGGGCGGCACAGCGGCGTACCGGGGTGGCGCGACGGCGTACGAGGACCTGGCGTACGAGGCGGTCTGAGCGGGCGTGCGGCCATCGCGCCCCGAGGGGGCCGCAGGCCCCTCAGGGGCGCGGGGAACTGCGCGCCAAGCCACGACGGACCCGCAGCCTCGAAACGCGCTACCCGGCGGAGCGCCAGTGCGCCGGTCAATGCCTCCGTACGTGCACTCACAAATCGGTCGTAAGTGATGAATCTCCGAACAGGTGTTGACGTGGCGTGTCCGTTTGATCACGCTTGTGGTCAGCGATTCGCCGTGAGGGGACGACGAGGGTTTCGGTGACGGGGAGCCCTCGACGAGTGCGGGTCGTGATTCGGCGTCGGCTCCTACAGGGCCACGGGGTGTCCTCGCTCGAGCGGGGGTCGTCCGAGGGGCAGGGCGGGTACGCCGGAGCCGGATGGCGGCGCGCAGTGCCGTGCTCGGGGCAGCGGAGCGCGCCGCCAACCGATCAGTGCGACACCGTATCGGTGCGAACTCAGAGAATGGCGACCGGCGCCACGGGGGTACCCGTGCCGCCGACGAACGGTTCGGGCATCGCCGACAGCAGGAACGTATGGCGTGATTCTTGTCCACAAGCTGTGGACAACTCTTCGAGATTCCAGTTCTGACCCTGGAGCATCCCCATCTCGACGAGATCGAGGGCATGGACGGGCAGCCACAACCCTTCTATTTCCGGCGGAAACACCTCAAAGGTGAGGGTGTCGTTGGCGACCGCCGCGACGTCGCGCGCGTGAAACCACTCCGGAGTACGGACGGACAGCCCGGGCGAGGGGTACGCGTACGCGTGCTTGTCGCCCGCCAGGTAGAGCTGAATCTGTCCGGTGCGTACGAGAACGATGTCACCGGAGCGCACACGGACGCCCGCGAACTCCTCGGCCGCCTCCAGGTCCTCCGGCGTCACCGCGTGATCGCCCGCCAGGCGATCCACCCCGCGCGCGCGAGCCACGTCCAGCAGGACGCCCCGCGAGACGATGTGCCGGGGCTTGTCGATCCCGCTGAACTCGGCGCCGGCGTGCGCCGTGACGGTGCCGGCCGGGCGGCCGTTGTAGATCATCCCCGAGTGCGAGACATGGGTGAGCGCATCCCAGTGGGTCGCCGCCTGCAGCCCCATCGTCACGGCGTCGTCGCTGCAGGCGACCGTGCCGGGACCGAAGATCTCCTGGTTGATCTGCACCATGGCATGCAGGGGGTTGACGCGCCCCGGGATCATCCCCGTCTGTACGCCGTCCTGCTGGAGCGGGAGCGCGAGCGGGATACGACGGCCGGTGCAGACGGCCGCGGCGGCCTCGCGTACAACCTCCTCGCTGATCAGGTTCAGTGTGCCGATCTCGTCGTCGGTGCCCCAACGGCCCCAGTTGTTCACGCGCTTGGCGATCTCGTGGAACTCGGCCGGCAGTGACATCGGGCCTCCCCGGGGCTTGTCTCCAGGTATCTGACGGGTCGTAGAATCTCACTGGATCTAACGGTCCGTCAGAAACTGCGGGACGGGAAGGGGCCGGTGTGGGGAACTTCTTGGCAGACAAGGTCGTCGCCGTGACCGGAGCGGGGCGGGGCATCGGACGCGCCGTCGCGCTCGCGGCAGCCGCCGAGGGAGCGCGGGTCGTCGTCAACGACTACGGAGTCTCCGTGGAGGGCGGTTCACCGGCGAGCGACGTCGCCGACGCCGTCGTGAAGGAGATCCTGGCGGCCGGGGGCCAAGCGGTCGCCGTCGCCGACGACATCTCGACGATGGCGGGAGGACAGCGCGTCGTCGACGCCGCGCTGTCGTCGTACGGGCGGCTCGACGGAGTCGTGTGCGTGGCCGGGATCCTGCGCGAACGCATGCTGTTCAACATGTCCGAGGACGAGTGGGACCCCGTCCTCGCCACCCACCTGAAGGGCACGTTCACGGTCTTCCGGGCGGCCTCGGCGGTGATGCGGAAACAGGGCTCGGGCGCGCTGATCGGCTTCACCAGCGGTAACCACCAGGGGTCCGTCTCCCAGGCCAACTACAGCGCCGCGAAGGGCGGGATCATCTCGCTGGTCCGGAGCGCCGCGCTCGGCCTGCACAAGTACGGGGTTACCGCCAACGCGGTGGCACCCGTCGCCCGTACGCGGATGTCGGCGAACGTACCCATGGAGCTCAAGGAGATCGGCGAACCGGAGGACGTGGCCGCTCTGGTCGTCTACCTGCTGTCGGCCCGTGCCCGCGACGAGGGGATCACCGGGCAGGTCTACACGATCGCCGGGCCCAAGATCGCGGTGTGGGCGCAGCCGAGGGAGCTGCGGGCGGCGTACGCGGAGGGCGCGGGCTGGACTCCGGAACGGATCGCGGACTTCCTGCCGGGGACGGTGGGGGTGGATCCGATGCCGATGCTGGAGCAGTTGGAGGCGATGGCCCGGGCGGCTTCGGAGAAAGCGCGGCCGAACGCATGAGAACGCACAAGGGGTTGGGGACCTATGGAGTTCGGGTTCGGCGCTGAGGACGAGGCCTTCCGGAGTGAGGTACGGGCCTGGCTGCGTACGCGCCTTGCCGGCAACCTGCCCCGGCGGGAGTGGGAGCGGGAGCTCGGGCGGGCCGGCTGGATCGGGCTCGGATGGAGTGCCGACGGCTATGGCAACCGCACGGCGAGTCTCGTCCAACAGGTCGTCTGGGCCGAGGAGTACGCCCGCTCCGGCGCCCCCGCCCGGTCGGGTCACATCGGGGAGAACCTGCTGGCTCCGACGCTCCTCGCGCATGGTTCCGAGGAGCAGAAGAGCCGCTTCCTGCCGCCGGTCGCCCGTGGTGAGGAACTGTGGTGCCAGGGGTACAGCGAGCCGGGGGCGGGGTCGGATCTCGCCGGGGTGCGCACCGCGGCCGTACGCGACGGGACGTCGTACCGGGTGACCGGCCAGAAGATCTGGACCTCCCTGGCCCATGAGGCGGACTGGTGCTTCGTGCTGGCCCGTACCGAGCCGGGGTCGCGCCGGCACCACGGGCTGAGCTTTCTGCTGGTTCCGATGGACCAGCCGGGGCGGATCGAGGTGCGGCCGATCCGGCAGATGACGGGGACCAGTGAGTTCAACGAGGTCTTCTTCGACGGGGCGCACGCGCGCGTGGAGCACGTTGTCGGGGGCGAGGGGCAGGGCTGGCGGGTCGCGATGGGGCTGCTCGGCTTCGAGCGGGGGGTCTCGACGCTGGCCCAGCAGGTGGGCTTCGCACAGGAGTTGGGGCGGGTTCTGGAGACGGCAGTCGCCACGGGCGCGGCGGACGATCCCGTCGTGCGCGATCGTCTGGTGCGGCAGTGGGCCGAGCTGCGGACGATGCGGTGGAACGCGCTGCGGACCCTGGGAAGTCGGGGCGGTTCGGAGCCGGAGGCACCCGGGGACGCGGGGGCTCCCAGCGTCGCCAAGCTGCTGTGGGGCGGCTGGCATCAGCGGCTCGGCGAGCTGGCGATGCAGGTACGGGGCGCCGAGGCGACGGTCGGGCCGGCGGACTGGGCGCCTTCAGCACCGTACGAACTGGATGCCCTGCAGCACCTGTTCCTGTTCAGCCGGGCCGACACCATCTACGGCGGCTCGGACGAGATCCAGCGCACCATCATCGCCGAGCGCGTGCTCGGTCTGCCGAGGGAACCGAAGGGCTGAGGTGGCCATATGCGGGGCGTGATCTTCGACGGGAAGCAGGCCCAGGTCGCGGATGACCTGGAGATACGGGACGTGGGGCCGGGCGAGGTGCTGGTGGCGATCTCGGCGGCGGGGCTGTGCCACAGCGACCTCTCGGTGGTGGACGGGACCATTCCGTTCCCCGTTCCCGTGGTGCTCGGGCATGAGGGCGCGGGTGTGGTCGAAGCGGTTGGCGCGGGCGTCACGCATGTCCGGCCCGGAGACCATGTGTCGCTCTCCACGCTCGCGAACTGCGGTGCCTGCGCGGAGTGCGACCGGGGGCGGCCGACGATGTGCCGCAAGGCGATCGGGCGACCGGGGCGGCCGTTCTCGCGGGACGGCCGGCCGGTGTACCAGTTCGCGTCCAACTCGGCCTTCGCGGAACGCACGTTGGTGAAGGCCGTCCAGGCGGTCCGCATCCCCGAGGACATTCCGATGTCCTCCGCGGCACTGATCGGCTGCGGGGTGCTCACGGGCGTGGGCGCGGTACTGAACCGCGCACGCGTCGACCACGGGGACAGCGTGGTGGTGATCGGTACGGGCGGGATCGGGCTGAACGTCATCCAGGGGGCCCGTATCGCGGGCGCGTCCACGATCGTCGCCGTGGACGCGAACCCGGCGAAGGAGGCCGCGGCGAGGCAGTTCGGCGCGACGCACTTCCTGACGTCGACGGAGGGCGTGCGGGACATCCTCCCGACGGGCGCGGACCACGCCTTCGAGTGCGTGGGCCGAGTCGAACTCATCCGCCAGGCCGTCGACCTGCTCGACCGCCACGGCCAGGCGGTCCTGCTGGGCGTCCCCCCGGCCACCGCGGAGGCGTCCTTCCTCGTCTCCTCGATGTACCTGGACAAGTCCATCCTGGGCTGCCGCTACGGCTCCTCGCGCCCACAGCGGGACATCGCCCGGTACGCCCAGCTGTACCGCGAAGGCCGCCTGCTGCTGGACGAGCTGGTGACGGCGACGTACCCGGTCGAGGACTTCGAGAAGGCGAAGGCGGACGCGGAGGCGGGGCGGGTGGCGCGGGGGGTGCTGACCTTCTGACTCCTGGCGCCGAGGTCTTCGTCCGCGTCAACTCCCGCTGCCGACACGGCCGTTGTCCGATCGGAACGTACGCCGGTACACGCTCGGTGTGATCCCGAGCGCCGCCTGGAGGTGCTGCCGCATCGACTGGGCCGTGCCGAAGCCGGCGTCGCGGGCCACCTGGTCGATGGAGAGGTCGGTGGACTCCAGGAGGTGACGGGCGCGTTCGACGCGCTGCTGGGTGAGCCACTGGCCGGGGCTGATGCCGGCCTCCTCGCGGAAACGGCGCGTGAAGGTACGTACGGACATGGACTCCTGCTCCGCCATGTCGCGCAGCTGGATCGGTTCGTGGAGGCGGGCCAGCGCCCAGGCGCGGGCGGCGGTCGTGGTCGCCACCTGCGGCTCGGGCACCGGCCGCTGGATGTACTGCGCCTGCCCGCCGTCACGGTGCGGCGGGACGACGGTGCTGCGTGCCACGTCGTTGGCGACGGCGGCGCCGTGATCACGGCGTACGAGATGGATGCACAGGTCGATCCCGGACGCGACCCCGGCGGAGGTGAGGACGTCCCCGTCGTCGACGAAGAGCACGTCCGCGTCGACCTTGATCTTCGGAAAGAGCCGCTGGAAGTGCTCGGCGTGGAACCAGTGCGTGGTCGCCGGGCGGCCGTCGAGGTAGCCGGCGGCGGCCAGGACGTAACCCCCGGTGCAGATGGAGACGAGGCGGGTGCCGGGCCGGATGCGGCCGAGGGCGGCGGCCAGTTCGTCGGTGAGTACGCCCTCCTCGAAGACCGGGCCGAGTTCGTACGAGGCGGGTACGACGACGGTGTCGGCCGTGGCCAGCGCCTCGGGACCGTTCTCGACGAGCACGGCGAAGTCGGCGTCCGTCTCGACCCGGCCGGGCGGCCGGACCGAGCAGGTGACGACCTCGTACAGCTGCCGCCCCTCGGCGGTCCTGGCGCGGCCGAAGATCCGCTGCGGGATGCCCAGTTCGAAGGGAAGGAGTCCGTCCAGGGCGAGGACGACGACCCGGTGCCGAGCCTGATAACCACTCATGGCCCGATCCTAACGAACACTGTCCTTCGGGCCACTCGATCGCGGTCATCGCAGCACAGATGCTCTTTGGCGTGACTCAGACGACCGAAGCCTCAGCCGTCCAGGACCAGGAGTCCGAGAGCGAGAGAAAGCGGCGCCGCACGCGCGTGCACCGTGCGTGGTTCGTCGCCGCCGTCACCTTCGTGACGATCCTCGGCGCTGCGGCCTTCCGCTCCCTGCCGGGCCTGCTCATCGACTCGCTGCACCAGGAGTTCCACTGGTCGCGCGGCACGATCGGGCTCGCGGTGTCCGTCAATCTCGCGCTGTACGGGCTCACCGCGCCGTTCGCCGCCGCTCTGATGGACCGGTTCGGGATCCGCCGGGTGGTCGCGGTCGCGCTGCTCGTGATCGCGATCGGCTCGGGCACGACCGTGTGGATGACGGCGGCGTGGCAGCTGATCCTGTGCTGGGGGCTGCTGGTCGGGCTGGGGTCGGGTTCGATGGCACTGGCGTTCGCGGCGACGGTCACCAACCGCTGGTTCACCGAGCGGCGCGGACTGGTGACGGGGATCCTCACGGCGGCGTCGGCGTCGGGTCAGTTGATCTTTCTGCCGCTGCTGTCGTGGATCGTCTCGGAGCACAGCTGGCGTCCCGCGGCCGTGACGGTGGCGCTTGCGGCCCTCGCCGTCGTCCCCTTCGTATGGCTGCTGCTGCGGGACCATCCGGCGGACGTGGGGCTGAAGCCGTACGGTGCACCGGAGTTCGTGGAGAAGCCGCCGCCCGTGCCCGGCGCCGCCCGCCGCACGGTGAACGTCCTCTTCTCGGCGGCCCGCACCGGCCCCTTCTGGCTGCTGGCCGGCACCTTCGCGATCTGCGGCGCGTCGACTAACGGCCTGATCCAGACGCACTTCGTGCCCGCCGCCCACGACCACGGCATGCCGATCACGGCGGCGGCTTCGCTGCTGGCGGTCATCGGGGTCTTCGACGTCCTCGG
Organism: Streptomyces vastus; assembly: GCF_039532825.1. Lineage (NCBI taxonomy): Bacteria > Bacillati > Actinomycetota > Actinomycetes > Kitasatosporales > Streptomycetaceae > Streptomyces > Streptomyces vastus. The sequence continues at coordinate 90,906 of NZ_BAAASJ010000098.1, read as the reverse complement.
CACGATCGCTTCCGGCTGGTTCACCGACCGCTTCGATCCGCGGCGGCTGCTGGCCGTCTACTACGCCCTGCGCGGCGTATCGCTGCTGTTCCTGCCGATGCTGCTGGCGCCCTCGGTGCAGCTCCCGATGGTCTTCTTCATCGTCTTCTACGGCCTCGACTGGGTGGCCACCGTCCCGCCGACCCTCGCCCTGTGCCGCGAGCAGTACGGCGACGACAGTGCGATCGTCTTCGGCTGGGTCCTGGCCTCCCACCAGGTGGGCGCGGCCCTTGTCGCCTTTCTCGGCGGCGTCGCCCGCGACACCTTCGGCTCGTACGACGTGGTCTGGTACGCGTCCGGGGCGCTGTGCGCGGCGGCGGCGCTGATGGCGCTGGTGATCCGGAGGAGGCCGGGGGTGAGGGTCGGCCTCGCGGTCACACCCGGATGACCTGGACGCCGGGGAAGGCGGTGAAGCCGGCGTCTTGGGTGATGACGGGGAGGTCGTGCATGCGGGCTGTGGCCGCGATCCAGGCGTCGTTGACGCGGGATTTGGGCATCGGTCGGCCTGCCTTGGCGATTTCGGTCATCATCTGTGACCACACGGAGGCGACGATGCGATCGGGGGCGAGCACCGTATATCTCGACGCGACCGTGAGGGTGGCCAGGCGGCGGGCTCGCGTCGCGTCGTCGCGCGAGGCCAGGACGCCCAGGGACAGCTCAGCCAGGGTGACCGGAGAGATGAAGATGTTGCGCGGGAGCGGAGAGGCCATGGTGCGGCCGACCTCGCGGGCCACGAAGACCGACGTGTCCGCGAGTGCGTAGGTGGCGCTCATGAAGCGGCTTCGTCTCCGCTCTCGGTGTATTCGTCCGAGCCGGAGAACAAGGCGTCGATCTCGTCCAGCATCTCCCGGTCGATGCCTCCGCCCGATTCCCAGAACTCAATGAGCTCCTCGGCGCGCATGGGGCGGTCATACCGCTCGAGTACGTGGATGACCTCGCCGTGGTCGGTGACCTCGATGGGGCCGGGTCCCGCGACGAGGCGGGTCATCACGCCGGGCTCATTGAGCTCGGACATCTCGATCCGTGTTGGTTCGCTCATGCCTCGACAGTAAGCCGACCCACACGCACAGTGACAACCCTGGTCCTACGAATCACTCTCACTGATGAACGGCTCCCGGGAAATCCCCGCTTCAGTCGCTCAAGCGTCCGAACCGCCCCCGATGAAACAGCAAAGGCGTCGCGCCGTTCCCGTCGGTCGTCCCCAACGCCTCCACCCGCCCCACCACGATCAGATGGTCCCCACCGGTGTGCACGGCGTGGATCGTGCAGTCGATCCAAGCGAGCGCCCCGTCCAGCCGCGGCGACCCGGACGCCGGCGCCGCGTCATAGGCGACGCCCGCGAACTTGTCCGCCCCGCTCACCGCGAACCCGCGGCACAACTCACCCTGGTGCGCCCCCAGTACGTTCACGCAGAACACGCCCGCGCGAGCGATCCGCGGCCACGTCGTCGACGTGCGACCGGCCATGAACACGACCAGCGGCGGATCGAGCGAGAGGGAGGAGAAGGACTGGCAGGCGAAGCCGGCGGGGCCGTCCTCGCCGTCGGCGGCGGGGGCGGTGACAACGGTCACCCCGGTCGCGAAGTTCCCCAGTACGCGCCGGAATTCGGCCTGATCGACCGGCGCCCGCTCATCGTCCCCGACAGCCCGCAGATCCGGCCGCGGCAAGGCCTCCACGGGTCCCGCGACGGTGGCGGCCCCGGCCGACCTGAGGTAGCGGACGGCAGCGGCGGCCATCCCTGCGTGTCCCATCACGCCTTCCATTGAACCTGACGATCCGTCAGATAGGAACCCTCCAAGCCCCCTAGGAACACTCCAACCTCCCCCAGGAACCTTCCGAACCCTCAACGCCCGCTGAACTCGGCCCCGCGCCGCTCCACGAACGCCGCCACCCCTTCCTTCGCATCCGCCGTCGTCATATTGATCTCCTGCGCGGCGGCCTCGGCGGCGAACGCGGTGGCACGGTCGGTGTCCAGGGAGGCGTTCACGAGCTGCTTCGTCAGAGCGAGGGCCCGGGTCGGCCCCGCGGCGAGGCGCTCGGCCCACTCGCGGGCCGTCTTCTCCAGTTCCTCGGCCGGTACGACACGATTGACGAGCCCGAGGCGTTCCGCGTCCGCGGCACTCAGCGCGTCGCCGAAGAACATCAGCTCCTTGGCCCGCTGCGGTCCGATCAGCCGGGGGAGGAGGTACGCGCCGCCCCCGTCGGGGACCAGACCACGCCGTACGAACACCTCAACGAACCTGGCCCCTTCGGCGGCGAGCACCAGGTCGCAGGCGAACGCGAGGTGCGCGCCGATTCCCGCCGCGGTGCCGTTCACCGCTGCGATCACCGGTTTCTCGCAGTCGAGGACCGCGGCGATGAGGCGCTGGGCGCCGAGACGGATGACCCGGGCAACATCGCCGGCGACCCGTTCCGTGGCGACCGGCCCGCCGCGCAGGTCGGCGCCCGCACAGAAACCGCGGCCCGTCGCGGTGAGGACGACGGCCCGTACGTCCGGGTCGGCGGAGGCTTCGGAAAAAAGTTGGATCAGGCGTTCTCGCTGTTCAGAGGTGATGGCGTTCATCGCCTCGGGCCGGTTGAGGGTGATCCACGCGACCTGATTGTCAGTGGCGTGCCGTACCAATGACTCGAGGGAAATTTCGGGGCCGGAGCGCTGGTCGGGACCGGCGCTCCGGGACGAGCGGGATGAGTCAGGGGATTCGCAGGATTCACGGGGGGAGTCGGACATGGGGGTGCTCCGTTTCGTACGGGGGATGAAGGGCGCCGTGCGCGAAACGTGCGGTGCTGTACGTGGGACCGCCAGCGCCGTATGTGGGATCGTCGGCGCCCTACGCGGGACCGTCGGCGTCGTACGCGGGGTCGCGGGAGCCGTGCGCGCGGCTGCGTGGACGTGGGGGTGGCGATGGCGAGGGCCGCTTGTCTCAGCGGCACACCGCCATCGCGTCCAGCGCGACGGCCCCTTGCCCCCTGGGCAGCACCATCAGCGGGTTGATGTCGAGCTCCGCCAGCTCGCCGTCGAGTTCGAGCGCCATGCGCTGCACCCGGAGCACGACCTCGACCAGCGCGTCGAGGTCGGACAGGGGGCGCCCGCGGACCCCGTCGAGCAGCGCCCGACCGCGCAGCTCGCCGAGCATGGCCCGCGCCTGCTCCTCGCCGAACGGCGGCACGCGTACGGCCGTGTCCCGCAGCACCTCCACGAGCACGCCGCCGAGCCCGACCGTCACGGTCGGCCCGAACAGATCGTCCTGCGTGACGCCCACGACCATCTCGACTCCGGGATCGACCATCTGGCACACCAGGACCCCGTCCAGCGAGACACCTTCGTAGCGGGCGATGTCGGTCAGCTCACGGTAGGCGTCGCGGACCTGACTGGCGGAGGTCAACCCGACCTTCACCAGACCCAGTTCGGTCTTGTGGGCGAGCTGCGCGCCGGAGGCCTTCATCACGACGGGGTAGCCGACGAGCCCGGCCGCCCGCACGGCCGCCGCCGCGCTGGTCACCAACTGCTCGCGCGGTACGCGGATTCCGTACGCCCGCAGAAGCTGCTTCGCCGCGTGCTCGCTCAGCTGCTGTCCCGGCCGCATCAGCGCCTGCGCCTTGCGGAAGGAGGGCGAGGGCGTGCGCGGCGCCTCGTCGAAGGGGGAGCGGTACGAAGCGGTGAAGCGGGCGTGGTCGAGGTGGGCGCGGACAGCCGTGATGCAGTTCGCGAAGGTGCGGAAGGTGGCGACGCGGGAGGACCCCAGCAGGGTGTCGCGGTACGCGGACTCGGTGCCGACCGGCGATCCCCACACCACGCACACCAGCTTGTCCGTCTGCTCCGCCGCGTCCACCAGGTCCTGCGCCAGCTGGTCGCTCATCGGCGGGAAGGGCCCGGTGATAGGGCAGATGAGCACGCCCACCGCCGGGTCGTCGAGGATCGCGTCGATGATTTTGCGGCCGCGCCAGTCGCCCACGGGGTGGCCGCCGTTGTCGACGGGATTGGCGACGTCGAGGTACTCCGGTATCCACTGGTGCAGCTCGGCCTGCTTGGCGTCCGACAGCCGGGGCAGAAGCAGACCCGCCTCGGTCGCCAGGTCCGAGAAGTGCGCGCCCGTGCCGCCCGAGATCGAATACACGACGACACCGTCGGCGCTCAAGGGGCGGGCGCGGGCCAACAGGGCCGCGGTGTCCTGGAGTTCGTCGAGTCCGTCGACGCGGATCACGCCGTACTGCCGCATCGCCGCGTCCACCACCGCGTCGGCGCCGGTCAGCTTGCCGGTGTGTGAGGCGGCCGTGCGGGCCCCGGTCTCGGTGCGGCCGACCTTGACCGCGACGACGGGGACACCGCGCCGGGCGGCCCGGTCCGCGGCGAGCATGAAGGCGCGGCCGTCCTTCAGCCCCTCGACGTAGCAGGCGATGGCGCCGACCTCCGGCTGCTCGGCGAAGTAGGAAATGAAGTCGGCGGTCTCCAGGTCGGCCTCGTTGCCGGTGGGCGCCCAGTGCGAGAGCCGTACGCCCAGCTCCTGCATCGTGAAGACGGGACGCCCCTGGTGCCCGGACTGGGTGATCAGCGCGATCGCCGGCCCGTCCAGGTCGTCGCGGAACTTCTCGAAGGCGTTGAGGTTTGTGTTCGGTCCGAGCAGCCGCAGCCCGGAGCGCTCCACGGCGGCGGCGAGGCGGGCCTGCGCGGCGGCGCCCTCCGCTCCGGTCTCGGCGAAACCGGAGGCGAAGGCGACCGCGAACTTCACCTTGGTCTCGGCGAGTTCCTCGATCACAGGGAGGGGGTCGGAGACCAGCACCACGGCCAGATCGACCTGTTCGGGCAAGCCTGCGACAGAAGGGACGCAGGATATGCCGAAGACGGACTGACGGGTGGGGTGCACCGGGTGCAGCCGGGCACCGACACGCTCGGCCCAGGAGAGCAACTGCCTGGTGATGCCGGTGTTCGGCCGCCCCTCGGCATCCGAGGCGCCGACGACGGCCACGGACTCGGGGCGGAAGAAGCGGTCGAGGTCGGGTACGCCGGCGTACAGCGGCCGGCCGCTGACGTCGAGATCGTCGGTGTCGGCCGGCCTGCCGTGCACGGCAGGCGCCGGTTGCTCGCCGCAGGCGATGACCCGGGCCCGGCGGGAGTCGGTGGTGAGGGTGCCGTGGGTTGATCCAAGCATCGGTCCGCCCGCTCCTGTGTGACTGCCAATAACTGACGCTGTGTCAGATTACTGAACTGACGCCACGTCAGGAACCGGCCTGCATGCAAAGAACTTGTGGCGGACACATGGTTGGTACCCGCGACGGTCGTCAGGGGAACGTGGGCGGACGGCATCCGGGGTGCGCCAAGCGCTCCGCTGGAATTGCAGTGATGAGGCTGCGGGCCGGTGGGGGCTGGGCGCTCCCCACGCTCGGCTTCGCTCGAGCGGGGGACCCCATGAGCGGGGGACCCCATGAGCGGGGGACCCCCACGGGGCGCCGTACCGCACCGGACCTCACCAAAACGCTTGGGCGGCCCCGGATGCCGGGTGCGCGGGCCGACTGGAGTGTCGGCTGGGTCGGCTTGCCCCGGACGCGCCGGAGTGAGCCGGGCCGGTCAGCCCTCGGACGCGCAGGACGCGCAGCACGCGGAAGTGCGTGCCCGCGTCGGATGGGTCAGCCCTCGGATGCGTCAGAGGGCGCCCCGCCTCCGCGCCCCCGCTAGCTCCGCGCCCCCGCATCCGCCTGGGCAGTTGCCTTCACAATCGCCTTCGCGATCTTCTGGGCGTCCAGGGCGAGTTCGCGGAGCATGCCGCTGATGGGGTTGGTGAAGCCGGTGAAGTAGAGACCGGGGGCGTTCTTCGGGGTGTGGGCGCCGTGGACGACCGGGCGGCCGCGTTCGTCCAGGACGCCGAGGTGGCCGACGAGGTCCTCCAGGGCGCGGCGATAGCCGGTCGCGGCGATGACGACGTCGGGGCCGATCCGGTCGCCGCTCGCGAGGACGACCTTGCCGTCCTCGAAACCGTCGACGGCGGCCACGATCTCGACCTGCCCCTTGCGTACGGCGTCGATCAGGCCGACGTCCTGCACCGGGATCGAGCCTTCGTTGACGCGGGAGTAGAGCCCGGTGTCGGGCCGGGGCAGGCCGTGGGCCGACAGATCCGGCACGCTGATCTTCCCCACCGGACCGGCCAGCCGGTCCACCCAGGCGACCGGCAGCCGGCGTACGAGAATCCCGGTGCGCTGGGCGGGCCACCCGGCCGTGGACCGGCGCAGGATGTGCGGCGCGGTCCGCACCGAGAGCCGTACGCGCGAGGCCCCGCCCTCGATGAGGTCGACGGCGATCTCGGCACCCGTGTTGCCGATGCCGACGACGAGGACGTCGCGGCCGGCGTAGGGGGTGGCGTTGCGGTACTGGCCGGCATGCAGCAGCTCGCCGCTGTACGCGTCGCGGCCCGGCCAGTCGGGCACGTGGGGCGTGTGGTTGTAGCCGGTGGCGATCACGACCGCGCTACCGGTCAGCGCGCGCCCGCCGGTCGCCCGCAACAGCCAGCCGGTGCCGTCCGCGGCGGGCTCCACGCGGGAAACCTCCACCCCGGTCACGACCTCGAGCTCGTGGTGCTCCGCGTATTTCTCCAGATACCGCACCACGTTGTCCCGCGAGACCCAGCGCCCGAACGAGCGCGGCATCGCCAGGCCCGGCAGGGACGACAACCGCCGGGTCGTATGCAGATGCAGCCGGTCGTAATGCCGCCGCCAGGACGCCCCGACATGCTCGGATCTCTCCAGTACGACGGCTCGTACACCCTGGGCGCGCAGGGCGTACGCCGCGGAGAGTCCGCCCGGGCCGCCACCGATGACGTACACGGGTCGGTCTTCGTGGGAGGGCACCGCGTGGTGCGCCGGAGAACGCGTCGCGTCGGAAGAGTCGGCCATGTGCCAGAGCGTATTCACCACGTCACTTGATGGGTATCGGTCAAGCCCGGAATCGATTGCGAATCGATCACGGCTGTGGGGAGAGTGGGTGGGATTCGTGGCGCGGGCGCCTCGGAGTGTGGGGCCGATGAGGCGCGTGAAGAGTCACGAGGCCGGGTCCGCCACTGCACGGGCCCTCCCGCTCATGCACTCGACGCCGTGTGCTCCTCCTGTGGCACCGCGTACCCGGGAACGGACGGCCACCGCACGGTCAGCACCACCGACTCCTCCTCAGCGACCCAGGAGTGGTCCACTCCGTGGCCCCATACGACGTAGTCGCCCTGGCGCTCCAGCAGAACGCTGCGGCCGGGAAGCTCGACCCGGAAGCGACCGCTGATGAGTACCAGCAGGGCCGTGCGTTCCTCGCCCCGCACCCACTGCGCTCGCTTGTCGCCGCTGGGGTGGACACCCCACTTGATCTCCACGGCGTCGCTCTGACGAGGATCACCCGCGTCCTTGAAGTGCCCGAGCAGCCACCCGCGGTCCAGCGCCGCGTCCTTGCCCGCGTTGCCCACGTACACGCCGTCGCCCATGCGGCGGAACGCTAACACCGGCCGACCGGGCCCCCTTGGCCGGGCATGGGCAGAGTCTCGCCGCCTCACGGTCTTGCGTGACCGGCGCACATCCGCTGAACTGACGTATCGTCAGATTCCTTCGACCGCAGGGAAGTCCATGGACACGATCTGGCTCACCGGTGCGGAATGGGTCGCCGTGCTGCGTATCGGACTCGGGCTGTGGTGGCTGGAGAGCTGGCGGCACAAGGACAAGAAGGGGTGGTTCGAGCGGGGGACGGGGATCGCCTGGGCGGCGGATGTCGCGGCGAAGCACCGTTGGACCGCCGTGCGCAGCGGCTTCGACGTCGTCGTGGCGCCTCGGCCGAGGGCAATGGCGTACGTCGTCGTGTATGCGGAACTCGCCCTGGGGCTGGGACTGATCGCCGGATTCCTGACCCCGATCGCCCTGGTCGGCGGCCTGCTCCTCAATCTCCTCTACCTCGTTCTCATGATCCACGACTGGGCCGAGCAGGGGCAGAACTCGATGATGGCGCTGATTTCTCTGGTGGCCCTCTTCGGGATGTCGTGGCAGACGTGGTCGCTGGACAGCGCGTTGGGGCTTTTCTGATGGGGGCGGCGCGGTTCGATGTGCCGGAGGTGGATGCCTTCACGCGCGTCTACTGGGAGGCGGCCGGGCGAGGTGAGTTGCTCCTACGGCGGTGTGGTGGGTGCGGTCGGGCCCACCACTACCCGCGCGAGTTCTGCCCGTACTGCTGGAGCGAGGACGTGGCCTGGGAGCGGGCGAGCGGGCGCGCCACGCTCTACACCTGGTCCGTCGTCCACCGTAACGATCTCCCGCCCTTCGGCGGTCGTACGCCGTACGTCGCCGCCGTCGTCGATCTAGCCGAAGGGCCGCGGATGATGACCGAGGTGGTGGAGTGCGGGGAGAGCGCGCTGCGGGCCGGGATGGGTCTTGAGGTGACGTTTCGGGAGGCGGGAGAGGGTGCGGGGGAGGTCGTCGTGCCGGTGTTCCGGCCCCGGGTGTGAGGCGTGGAGACGTACGGGTTTCAATGGAGCGATGGCCCGGTTTCGCACGCGGTTCCTCGTCAATCCGTTCCCCGAACTACGCGGCTACGGACTGCGGTTGTGCTCCTGGGACCCGGAGTCCGACCGTGATGTCGAAGCGTGGCTGCGCGGCAGGACCGACCCGGAGTTCCAGCGCTGGAACTCGCCGCTCAGGAAAGTCACCAACATCGACGGCGCCCGGGCCGCGCTCCTCTCGCGGGCCGAGAGCGCGGCGGACGGCAGCGCGGCCTCCTTCCGCGTCACGGACGCGGACACCGGCGCGACACTCGGCCACATCGGCGTCAACGAGATCGACACCGTCACACGCTGCGCCCGCGTCGGCTACTGGGTCCTTCCAGAGGCTCGCGGTCACCGGGTCGCCACGTGCGCACTGGCGCTCGCCTCCCGGTGGGCCCTCACCGAACTCAGCCTCCACCGCCTTGAGTTGGGCCACGCTCTCGGCCACGACGCCTCCTGCCGCATCGCGAACCGCTGCGGCTTCCTTCCCGAGGGCACCCTGCGCGACGCGATGTTCGAGGAGGGCCACCGCGACGCGTTCCGGGACGTGCACCTGCACGCGCGGCTCGCCACGGATCCGGAGCCTGCCGCTCCGCGATGAAGCGCCGGGTGCGAAGAGGGCACACTTGCCTCATGAAGATCATCTCCCGCCGGGAGTTCGAGCACGATCCGGATCCCGTCATCGCCGACGTCGAGGCCGGTGAGACCTACCTGATTACGCGTGCGGGCCGAGCGTTCGCCGAACTCCGACCGCCCGGGTCCCGGCGCGTCACGGATGGGAAGGAACCCGACCCGGAGAACGAAGTCTCCGCCCGCTGACGGTCGCCGACGCGCTGGGCGATAGCCCCTCCGCCCTCACGGCCACAGCAGCTGCCTGACCCAACCCTCGTCCATACGGCGATAGTCGAGCCGTATGTGCCGTCGCCGTGCGTCCCCCTGAAAGAACTCCACCTCGTCCGGTTGGACGCGGTACAGGGTCCAGGAGGAGACCTGGGCGTCCGGCTCACGCTGCGCTCGTTCCCAAGCGGCGTCCGACGCTCGCCCCAACTCCCCGACTGAGCCGAGAACTTCGCTCTGGTGGCCGACCAGGGCCGCTGCCAGGGCGCCGGTGGATCGGGCGTGCAGGTCTGCCTGGGATTCCTCCGGTGAAGCGAGCGTCACCGGGCCGCGTACGCGTACCTGGCGGCCCTGCACGGGCCAGTAGAAGCCGAGTGCCGCGTATGGACGGGTGGCCAGGTGGCGGCCCTTGCGGCTGGTGGCGTGGGTGGCGAAGGACCAGCCGTTCGTGTCGGCGCCGTGCAGCATCACCGTGCGGACGTCGGGCAGACCGTCCTCGTCCGACGTCGCGAGCGACGTGGTGTGCGGCTCGGTCTGACCGGCCGCCACGGCTTCCGTGAGCCAGCGCACGAAGAGGGGCAGGGGCTCGTCGGGTGCCTCGGACAGGTCGAAGGCGGGCAGCTCGGTGTCCCACACGCGCAGGGAACGCAGAAGCTCGTGAAGATCCGTTTCCATACGGTGAGTATCGCTCGACGAGAGAGCGGGAGATCGGGAGCGGGAGATAGGGAGCGGGGAAGACCGGCGGCTCGGGTCCGGCGTAAATCGCGAGCGTGGTGGGGGTGGTCCACGGGACCATTGCGTATGGATTCCGTTTCGCCCGACTGGCACACCACCCGTGACCTCGAGGTCTTCCTCGACCGCGCCGGGAGTTTCCTGCGCTCGGAACCCGCCCTGCACACAGTGCAGTTGACGGTCACGGACGCGCTGGGCAGGTCGGGGTCGGCCGCGTTCGGGGCGGAGGCGCCGTACTTCGCGTGGCTCGCGGGCCGGGACGGTGCCGTACGGGCCACCGCTCTCAGGACACCGCCGTACGAACTGAATCTCACCGCCACGACCCCCGAGGCCGCCGACGCCCTCGCCGCACGGCTCGCGGAGGCCGGCCATACGCTCCCGGGCGTCAACGGCCCGGCGCACACGGCCGCGGATTTCGCGGCCGCATGGGAACGCCGTACCGGGGCGACCGCCGAGCTCACGATGAGCCAGCGGCTCTACCGGCTCGGCACACTCACACCACCCGAGCCCGCCCCGGCCGGCAGAGCAAGGGTCGCGGCGGGGGACGACCGTGTGCTGGTCGCGCGGTGGAAGGCCGAGTTCTCCACGGCGGCCGACGGGCGGCCCATGCGCGACCCGGACCGCTGGGCCGAGGACCGGCTCGCCCGCGGCGGCATCACGTTCTGGGAGACCCCGGAGGGCACACCCGTCTCGATGGCGGGCGCCCTACCGAAGGTCGCCGGGCAGATCCGTATCGCGCCCGTCTACACACCTCCCGCTCTGCGGGGCCGCGGTTACGCCGCTGCCGCCACCGCCGCGGTCAGCCACGCCGCGCAGGCCGCAGGGGCCGACGAGGTGCTGCTCTTCACCGACCTCGCCAATCCGACCAGCAACGGGCTGTATCAGCGGATCGGTTATCGGCCGGTACGGGACTTCGCCCGCCACACGTTCCGTACGTGATGTTTCGTACCTGCCTCAGACCGTCCCGAGGTCCGACGACAGCCAGTGCTCGGGGCGCATGCGGACGATCACCTGCTCGCCGTGTTCCTTCCAGGCGTAGTCGACATAGCCGTCGACCTTGTCGGCCGGGAGGTAGCGGGCGGCGAGCTCCCGGAGGTGCTCGATGGTGGCGGGGATCGTTTCGATGACCGGGCCCTCGACCGACACGTACCGAATGGTGGGTTCGAGCCGGTCGACCAGCAGGGAGAACCGGCCCGCCGTGCCGAGCAGCCGGTTCTTGCGGGAATCGAGCCCGATCAGGATCCATACGGTGCCGTCGGACTCGTACTGATACCAGACCGGCACAGTGACCGGACCCCGCCCCTCCCCGGCATTCACCGCGAACGCGGCGATGTGGGGCTCCGCCAGGAACTGCTCACGCTCTTCGCGACTCAGGGCCATATCGGTGTCCTCCAGCCTTCTAGGATTCGGACAGTCTCCCTCTGCGTCAGCGTGCCCCGTACTGCTCGGTATTCCGACAGTCCGTCGGTGACGGCCCGAGCCCGCCAGCATGTCGTCGGCGGGCCCCATGGACCGGAAGGCGCTCAGAACATGGTGGTGACGTTCGCGGATATCTCCGCCTGCCGTGGCTCAGCCAACCGTGTATGCGGCGCCCCCGAAGTCGGCCACCACTCGGAGCTCGCCACCCAGGGCGCGTACGTAGGCGCGCAGAGTGGCCACTTCCGTCCGGTCGATCTCGCCGTGCTCGATCGCCGGGATCCGAGGCGTGGAGACCCCCATCGAGTCGGCGATGTCCCGTTGGGTGAGGTCCTGCTCGCGACGGATCTCCGCCAGCTTGTACGCCCGCACTTCGGCGAGAAGCTGCTCCTTGGCAGCCTGCTTCTCCTCGGGCGTCATCATCGGGATCCCCGCAGCCCTCTGCTGCTCGTGGACCCGGCGCTTGACTTCTTCCCAGCTGACGGTCGTGGTCCGGGCCTTCCCTTCGATACTCGGGGCTTCGGCCCGGAGAGCAGATGGGAGCGTGGGAGGGTTGTGAGAGCCTGAGCGGGTTTCTGACTTGTCAGATTGTGGCATGGGCTTCTCCTTCGCGCCGGGTAGTGTAGGCGTATCCGTCGGCCCGTTGGAGTAGGCGGAAGTGTTTGTGCCGGATGCCTTGGACGAGTCCGTGGGCGGTGCGGATGTTGAAGCTTCCGGTGGCCCGTACGGCGACGCGCCCGGTGTGGGTACCAACCTTCTTGCCGATCGGCACGACGGCTCGGGTCAGATCTCCGGTCTGGAAGCCGAAGAACGCCTTCTGCCTGGGCAGGTGGAGGCGGGGGAAGCCGTACTTGTCGGTGCGGGTGCGTGTGTAGGTACCGCGGCCGGTGGCGGTCACGGCCAGAAGCGTCCTCGGGTGCTGGCCGACGGTGCCCAACTGGCCGACGTGGAGGGCGTCGAGGGTGTGGGTCTTGGGCAGCCCGGTGCGTTGCCGGTTCCACTTGGTGCGGCCGCCGGATGCGGTCCGTACGGTCGGGAACGCCTGGTCGAGGGCGAGCCATAGCGCCCAGTGGGTGGCATTGACGGCGGCGGCGTCCCGCAGCGGGGCCTTCGCCTGAGCGAGGATGCGCGCGAGCTGCTTGGGTCTCACCTTGAGGAAGTCCTCGACGGGGGTGTTGTTCTTTCTCTGGTTGCAGGGGATGCAGGCCAGCGTCAGGTTGCTGACGCGGTTGGAGCCGCCCCGGCTTCGGGGGTGGATGTGGTCGATGTTCAGCGGGACCCTTGACGTCCCGCAGTAGGCGCACTTTCGGTTCCACTTGGCGAGTCACTACCTGCCCAGGATCACCGTCCCGGACGAGCAGAACCACCCCCCGGTCCCGGACGCGACGGCCAACCGGGGCAACTCCCCACCCTTTCGCCGTACTTGGCGCGCCCCCGCCTCCCCCCGCAACTGCCGCACCGCCTCCACGAGCAAGAACAGCCCCCGCATGCCTGGGTGTTGGGCGGACAGGCCGCCCCCATCCGTGTTCACCGGCAGGTCCCCGCCCACCAGCAGCCGGCCCTTCTCGGCGAACGCGCCGCCCTCGCCCTTCTCGCAGAAGCCCAGGTCCTCGAGCGTCACCAGGGTCATGTAGGTGAAGGCGTCGTAGATCTCTGCGAAGTCGATCTCGTCTGGCCGTACGCCCGCCCGCTCGAAGGCGAGTCGTCCGCTCACCGCCGCCGGGGACACCGTGAAGTCGGGCCACTCGGACATGGCGGCGTGCGAGACGTGCTCCCCGGTTCCGAGAACCCATGCAGGCTCCGTACGGCAGTCCCGTACGTACTCCTCGGCCGCCAGCAGGACCGCCGCGCCGCCGTCGGAACGTATGCAGCAGTGGAGCTTGGTGAAGGGGTCCGCGATCATCGGGCCCGACAGCACGTCCTCGACCGTGATCGGATCGCGGAACATGGCCTGAGGGTTCAGCGCCGCGTTGGCGCGTGCCTGGACGGCGACGGAGGCCAGCTGCTCGATGGTGGTGCCGTATTCGATCATGTGGCGGCGGGCGGCCATGGCGTACTTGGCGATCAGGGTGTGCCCGTACGGGACCTCGAACTGCAGCGGACCCCGTGCGCCGAACGACAGGTTCCCGGTACGGCGGCCTGCCTTGATGTCCGCGCGGGCCGTGGACGCGTACACCAGCAGGACCGCGTTCGCGTGCCCGGCGGCGATCGCGTCCGCCGCGTGAGCCGCCATGACCTCCCAGGTCGAGCCGCCCACCGAGGTCGAGTCGACCCACGTCGGCTGCAGGCCCAGGTACTCCGCCACCTCGATGGGCGCGAGCGTGCCGAGACCCGCCGACGCGAAACCGTCGACGACCTCGCGGGTCAGGCCCGAGTCGGACAGGGCCCGGCGGGCCGCCTGTGCGTGCAGGGCGTACGGGGTCGCCTCGTCCACCCGGCCGCAGTCGGAGAGGGAGACGCCGACCACCGCCACCTTCCGCGCCTTCCGCTGAGGCTGAGTCATGAATCTGACGGTACATCAGATAACGCCGGCTCCGGCAGGGGCGCCGCGACGCCCTTCCGGAACCGCGCAAGCGCACCTCTGCGCACACCGCTGCCGCACACCCCTGTGCATCTGGCGACGCCCGCTCTACCATGACGCGCCGTCAGATTTCGAGGAGGAGGGGCCCATGGACGCCCGCTTCACCGCCGAACAGGACGAGATCCGCCGCACCCTGCGCGAGCTGCTCCTCAAACGCTGCGGCCCGGAGGAGGTCAGGGCCGCCGTGGGAACCGCGGACGGCCACGACCCCGCGCTCTGGGAAGCCCTGGCCGGGCAGCTCGGACTGCCGGGTCTCGCGCTCCCCGAGGAGTACGGCGGTATCGGCTGCTCGACCACCGAACTCGCCCTGGCAAGCGAAGAGCTGGGGCGCGCCCTGGCCCCCTCGCCCCTCCTGTCCACCGCCGTACTGAGCGGCCCCCTGATACTCGCCCTCGGCACCGAGGAGCAGCGAAGCGAGCTTCTCCCGCGCCTTGCCTCCGGCGAGCTGACCGCCGCCCTCGCCGTCCCCGGCACGTGTCTCGCCACTGCCCTCGGCCTGACCGGCGACAACCGCGGCGACTGGGCGGGCGGCGGCCGGGCGGGAGGCGTACAGGCCAAGCGCTCGGAAGGCGGCGCCTGGCGGCTCTACGGGCAGGTCGATCAGGTGCTGGACGGGCACAGTGCGGGGTTGCTGGTCGTGGCCGCGCACACCGGTGGGTTCTCCCGTTCCCGCACGCTGCTGTTCCTCGTGCGGTCAGGGAGCGACGGGCTCGTACGCACACGGCAGACGTCCCTCGACGGGACCCGCCCGCAGGCGGGTATCCAACTCCGGAATGTGGACGTGGAGTTGATCGGCGAGGAGTCCGCCGATGTCACCGGCGCGCTGACCGCCGTCGGAGACACCGCCGCCGCCACCCTCGCCGCCGAAGCCGTCGGTGCCGCCGATCGCGTACTGGAGCGGACCGTCGAGTACGTCAGGCAGCGGGAGCAGTTCGGGCGGGCGATCGGGTCGTTCCAGGCCGTCAAGCACCGGCTGGCCGACCTGTATGTGCAGGTCCAGGCGGCCCGCTCGGCCGCCTACTACTCGGCCTGGGCGACGGCCGCGAGTGACGAGCGTGTGGGTGGGCTGGCGCTCGCGCAGGCCCTGGAGGCCTTCCGTGCCACCGCGTCCGAGGGGGTCCAGTTGCACGGCGGGATCGGGTTCACCTGGGAACACGAGGCGCATCTGTACTTCAAGCGGGCGGCCGGCGACGAGCTGCTCTTCGGGCCGGTGCACCGGCTGCGGGCATACGCTGCGGAGGAAGCGCACCTCTTCGACAGTGGCGAGGTGACGGTCTGATGCCCACCGGAGCACAGCACGTCCCGAACGCCCGGCGCGTACCGAAAGCGGTACGGAAGGCAGTACAGAGCGTGTCTTCGACCCGCACCTTCGCCCGCGTCGCCCCGCGGCTCGTCCCCGCGATGGACCGCGCGATACACCGGCTAACCCGTGGAAAAGTCCTGCTCAGCGCCCAGCTGCTGCCCGGCGTGATCCTCACGGCGCGCGGGGCGAGGAGCGGGCTTCCCCGGCGTACGCCGCTCGCCTGCATGCCGGAGGAGGGCGGATCCTGGATTCTCATCGGGTCCAACTTCGGGCGTACGGACCATCCCGCCTGGACCGCAAACCTCCTAGCCCACCCCGACGCGGAGATCAACTGGAAGGGCCGGGACATCCCGGTCACCGCCCAGCTTCTGCACGGGGAGGAACGGGACGCCGTGTGGAAGGCGTTGCTGGACTTCTGGCCGCCGTACGCGACGTACCAGGCCCGGGTCACTCGCGAGATACGGATCTTCCGGCTCGTACGACGCTGACTCGTGCGGCTCGTACGACGCTGACTCGTACGATGCCGACAAGCCCCCCAACGCGACAGACGGCAGCTCACCGGAGCGAACTCCGAAGTGAACTGCCGTCTGCCTGACAGGATTTGGGCCTACGTAAGCGTGGGGGAGTGTGGGGGGTACCAAACCGAACGGACAACTACCCGGTGAACTATCTTGTCGGCTTCTTGCCGGTCACGCCCATGTGCACCAACAGGGCCAGATTCGGCTTGAGTTCGGCCTGTTTGACGCCCCAGGACTGGAAGCCCTTCTGGTGCGAGGCCACCGCCGCGAGCATCGCGACGAGCGAACCGGCCATCGCCGCCGGGCTCACGTCCTTGTCGACCTTGCCCTTGGCCTGAAGCTCCTTGACCGTGTTCGTAAGGGAGTTGTTCACGGAGTTCAGGATCTTCATGCGGATCTTGTAGAACCGTTTGTCCCCCTCCGCGGCACCCAGGTCGACGACGCGCAGGATGGCATCGTTTTTGCGCCAGAAGTCGAGGAACCCGTCGACGAGTTCCTGGGCGGTCTGCCAGCCGGCCTTGCCGACCCAGGATCGCCCCTCGAGCAGTTCGGTCAACCCCGCGCCCTCCGCGGCCATTTGCTCGGCGATCTCCAGGACAGCACCCTCGACATCTGGGAAGTACTGGTAGAAGGTCGCCGGTGACGTGCCCGCCTTCCGCGCGACGTCAATGACTTTGACGTCGCGGTAGGGCGACGAGCTGAGCATCTCGCTGAGGCAGTCGAGCAGCTTCTGCCGAGTCGCCTGCCCACGCCGTCCGGCCACTCGGCCGTCGACGGTACGCACTTGTCCTGTCATGCCGTCAGCTTACCGAGGGGTGATCGGGGCGCGATTCGGCCGACTGCAAATGGGGTGCGGCTGGCCTGCGAGATGTCGGGGAGGCGCTTAGCTTGGCAGTATGGCCGAATCGAAGCCTTCTGCCACAGACGCCGGTGACGCCGGTTTCGGGGAGGGCGTCCCGTGCTGGATCGACGCCCAGCTCCCCGATGTGGAGGCGGGCAAGCGCTTCTACGGCGAGCTCTTCGGGTGGACCTTCGAGGCGGGGTACGGGTCCTCCACCTGGGCGTACAGCGAGGGACGGGCCGTCGCCGAGCTCACGCCCAAGCGGGACGGGCGGATGCCCACCGTGTGGACGGTGTACTTCGCGACTCCGGACGCCTTCGCCCTGGCCGGGCGGATCCGGGAGGCGGGGGGTCAGGTGATCACGGATCCGGTGCCGGTGGACACGTACGGCATGATGGCGCTGGCCGCCGACCCGGAGGGTGCCGTCTTCGGGCTGTGGGAGGGCGGCGAGCACGCCGGTTTCGAAAGGCGGCACGAGCCGGGCAGCTTCGGCTGGGTCGAGCTGTACGCCCGGGACACCAAGGTCGCCGACGATTTCTACGGCGAACTCTTCCACGACACCCTCCTGGGCCCCGATGCCACGCCCGACTTCGGCCGCGTCGCCATCGCCGACGTCTTCCCCGCCGAGATGCCGCCGCACTTTCTTGTCCACTTCCAGGTGGTGGACCCCGATGCCGCACTGGGTACGGTGATCCGACTGGGCGGCCGAATCCAGGTGCTTCCCTTCGAAGCGTCGTACGGCAGTGTGGCAGTCGTCACTGACAATCAAGGGGCGTCTTTCGCGGTGCTCCAGCGCTGAAGAGAGCCGAGAAGCGCTGAAAAGGTGCTGAAAGGTACTGAGCGGCGAGAAAGACGTGACGTAATTGTCCCGGAACGCCCTGAGACATCCAGGTCCGGCCCCGGGTTCGCAACCGGTGGCCGGGCCAGGAAGAATCGGAGTGCGTGCCGCCGGAGCGGTTCGGTGGTGAGACGCTGCGCAGTGGCTGGAAACACAGCCGCGTACGGGGAGGTGGCAGGCAAGTGGTGGATCAGCTGACGCAGCACGATCCGCGGCGGATCGGGCCGTTCGAGGTGCTGGGACGGCTGGGTGCCGGCGGCATGGGGCTGGTCTATCTGGCGCGCTCGGCTTCGGGCCGGCGGGTGGCGATCAAGACGGTCCGTACGGAACTCGCCGAGGACCAGCTGTTCCGGGTCCGCTTCACTCGCGAGGTCGAGGCGGCCCGTGCCGTGTCGGGCTTCTACACGGCGGCCGTGGTCGACGCCGACCCGCGCGCGGCCGTGCCGTGGCTGGCCACCGCGTACGTCCCCGCGCCCTCCCTGGAAGAGATAGTGACCGAGTGCGGGCCGCTCCCGGCCCAGGCGGTGCGCTGGCTGGCGGCGGGCGTCGCGGAGGCGCTGCAGTCCATCCACGGCGCCGGACTCGTGCACCGGGACCTCAAGCCGTCCAATGTCCTCGTCGTCGAGGACGGGCCGCGCGTGATCGACTTCGGTATCGCGTCCGGCGTCTCCAACACCCGGCTGACGATGACCAACGTCGCCGTCGGCACCCCCGCCTATATGTCGCCCGAGCAGGCCAAGGACTCACGCAGCGTGACCGGCGCGAGCGATGTCTTCTCGCTCGGCTCGATGCTCGTCTTCGCCGCCACCGGCCATGCGCCCTTCCACGGCGCGAACCCCGTCGAGACCGTCTTCATGCTGCTCAGGGAAGGCCCGGACCTCGAAGGCCTGCCGGAGGAACTGCGGCCGCTGATCGAGTCCTGTATGCAGATGGAGGCCACGGCCCGCCCCAATCCCGCCGACCTCCAGGCCCAGCTCGCACCGCATCTCTTCGGCTCGGGCTCCGACGACAGCGGTACGGCGTCCGCGTGGCTGCCCGAGCGGGCGGTGAGCCTGATCGAGACGCGGCGTGGGGGGCGTCCGGCGGCCAAGCCGTCGTCGTCCGGCGGCGGCCGCAGTGGCGGGCGGGGTGCGCCCGATGCCGGGGCCGCCGCCAGGCCCGCGGCACCCGCCTTGCCGCCTCCGCCGGCGCATGACCCGCCCGTGCCCGTCGGTGCGGGTACGGGCCGGCACGGTGGTGCGCCCGACAACGGGCCCGTACGTCTCGCAGGGGCCCCCGTGCCCATCGGGCCGGGCCCGCGCGTCTCCGACGCCCGCGCCGCCGCCGTGAAGGCACCACCTCCGGACGCGGGACTCGCCGCCTCCTGGGCCCGGCCGCGCCCCGGCGTCAACGGCGCCGATCCGGCCGTACCCGCGCCCACGACGGCGCCCGAGCCGGACGGCGGCTCCACGTCCTGGCGGCCGTGGCGTTTCCGTATGTCGAACGACGTGTGGGGTACGCCCGCCGTCGCCGGCGATCTCGTCTACGTCACCTCCTTCGAAGTCCACGCCCTGGATGTGGCGACCGGCCGCCGCCGCTTCAAGACACGGGACGTCGCCTGGTCGATGACGGTCTCGGACGGCCGTATCCACGCCTCGGACGGGCCCACCCTCTTCGCCCTGGACGCCCGCGAGGGCGGCGACCTGTGGCGGCTGCCGACCGACGCCTGGGTGTACTCCCTCAAGGCCGACCGCGGCACCGTCGTCACCGGCACCCGCGGCGGCGGCGTACAGGCCTGGGAGGCGTCCAGCGGCCAGAAGCTCTGGGAGCTCACCGGCGCCCAGGCCGACTTCGAGTCGCCCGAGGCCGGGCCCGTCGTCCACGAAGGAACGGTCTACGTGTGGAAGGACGCCCGTCTGCGCGCCCTCGAAGCGCGCACGGGCGACGAACGCTGGTCCTACCCCATCGGCGACGCCGGCTCCTGCGGTGGCGTCCCCCTCCGCCTCACCCACGGCGACGACGGATACGTGTACGTGTCCGCCGGCACCCGCGTCCTCGCCATCGACGTCGCCGGCGGCCACGTCCGCTGGCACTTCGAGGCGCCCGCCGTCTTCCTGAGCCCGCCCACGTTCGCGCCCGGCCCGGCGGTCACCGGCGGCGGGATCTACCTCGCCGACTACCTCGGCACGGTGTACGCCCTCGACGCCACGGACGGCCGTGACCGCTGGCGTATCGCCACCGAGTCCCGTGCCTCGATCGACCCCGTGCTCGTCGAGGCCGGGCACGTCCACGTGGGCAGCGGCAAGGGGCTCTACACCCTGGACGCCGTCACGGGCACCCCGAAGTGGCGCTTCCAGGCGGGCGGCGACCTCGTCGGCGCTCCCGCGGTCGCGGACGGCCGTATTCACTTCGGCTCCACGGACCATCTCCTCTACACCCTGAAGGCGGACGACGGCCGTCTGCGCTGGAAGCTCGCCACGGGCGGGGAGATCACGGGTGCTCCGGTCGTCAAGGACGGGGTGGTGTACGCGTGCAGCAAGGACCGGTGTGTGTATGCGCTGGATGCGGAGAAGGGGACGGGGACGGCACGGACGGCTTGACGGGGGTTTGTTCCGCCCCCGCCGCCCCTACCCGTCCCATCCCGGGGCCGGCCCCGGCTCCGCTGGGGGGCTGCGCCCCAGGCCCCCCTCGGGGCTCCGCCCCGGACCCCGTTTCGGGGCTGCGTCCGGGACCTCGCCAGGGGGCTGCGTCTGGGACATCCTCGGGGTTGCGTCCGGGGCCTCGCCGGGGGTTGCGTCCGGGACATCCTCGGGGTTGCGTCCGGGGCCTCGCCGGGGGTTGCGTCCGGGACATCCTCGGGGTTGCGTCCGGGGCCTCGCCGGGGGTTGCGTCCGGGACACCCTCGGGGCTGCGCCCGGGACCCCGCCAGGGGGCGCGCCCCCGGCCTCTTTCGGGGCTGCGCCCCGGACCCCGTTCGGGGGCCAGCCCCCGGACCCCCGCTCCTCAAACGCCGGAGGGGCTGGATTGCCGCGGACCCGGGCTGAATTCTTGGGGCAGCGCCCCAAGCCCCGTGGGGCTCTGCCCCTGGACCCCGCCGGGGGCTCTGACCCCCCGCCGGGGGCTCTGACCCTCGCCCCGCCGGGGCTCTGACCCTCGCCCCGCCGGGGCTCTGACCCTCGCCCCCGCCGGGGCCGCGCCCCAGTTGCTACGCTCCGTACGTGCCCATCACCACCCGGTGACATGCCCGTGACATGCGTTGCATAGAGTGACGACATGCAACTACGGGGACGCAGGCTCAAGTTCACAGCGGTGGCGGCACTGGTGGTGCTCTCCCTCACCGGGTTCTCGACGGGACGCGGTCACCGCAGCGGCGGGGACGGCGGAGGTGGCGGCGGCTGCAGCAGCTCCAGCCAGTCTCACGACAGTTCGTCGTCGAGCGGGGGGACCTCGGGAGCGGGGACGTATCGCGACTACGACGATGACGACGACTACACCGACGACACGTACGACGACAGCGGCTCCTCGGATGCGACCACGACGCTTCAGGACGCCACGGTGAAGCTGATCGACTGCGCGACGCCGACCGATGCGTACGCGACGGTCGAGGTCACCAACCCGAACGCCGAGGGCGCCTACTTCACCGTCACGGTCGACTTCCTCGACGCCGGTTCCGACCGGGTGGAGCTGGGGAGCGCGGACGAGTTCGTCGCCGCGAACGAGACGGCGACGGTACAGGTGGACCTGTCCGGTCCGGGCGTCGCGACGCGGGTCGACCGCTGCGTGGCCGACCAGGACGCACCCGCGAACTGACTGACACCCGCCTCCTCATCGGACGCGGTACCCACCGGCCCGCCGGGCGGTGAACAGCTCCGCCTGGCGGTCCGCAGGCAGGTTCCCGAGCGCGATGAGGTGCGGCGCGTGCGTGAGCGCCTGAGCGCGCGCCGCTTCCTTCGCCGCCCATACGGCTCGTACCGTGCCCTGCACAGCCTCGGTCGGGTAGGAGGCGATGACCTCGGCGCACCGTACGGCGGCCTGGAGTGCCTCGCCGGGGGCGGTGACTTCGGACACCAGCCCCACCTCGTACGCCCGCCCGGC
The DNA here is from genome assembly GCF_039532825.1 of Streptomyces vastus. Classification (NCBI taxonomy): domain Bacteria; kingdom Bacillati; phylum Actinomycetota; class Actinomycetes; order Kitasatosporales; family Streptomycetaceae; genus Streptomyces; species Streptomyces vastus. The sequence goes on along the minus strand of NZ_BAAASJ010000098.1, from coordinate 69,229 downwards.
TGAGATCCGCTCCGCCGTCCCCATCAACGCCATCCGCGCCACCTCCCCGAACGGCATTCTCTGCGCCATGTAGATCGACTCGCACGCGCTGACCATCCCGTACGTCGTGTGCGGATCGAAGAAGGTGGCGTGCTCGTCGGCCACGATGAACTCGGCCTCGCCCAGCAGGTAGAAGGCGCCTCCGCAGGCCATCCCGTTCACGGCGGCGATCACGGGCTTCCACAGGTCGTTCGCCTTCGGCCCGGTCATGGTGAGTGGCTCGTCCACCATGTACGGGGAGCCGGGCTGCGGCACTTCGGCGTCACGATCGAGCCCCGTGCAGAACGCCCGCTCGCCCGCCCCCGTGACGACGACCGAACGTACGGACTGGTCGAACCTGAACTCCCGCCAGGCGGCGGTGAGTTCGGCGGCCATGGCGAGGTCGATCGAGTTCAGCCGCTCGGGCCGGTCGAGGGTGACGACGGCGACGCCGGTGTCCTTGTCGGTGGTGAGACGTACGGTCATGGGCGCTCCAGGATCCACTGAGGCAGGCGGGCCGTCCGCTCGAACACCACCTGTACCTTCGCCCCGATCCGAATCCGTTCCGGCGGAAGGGAGCCCAGGGGGGCGTCGGCGCCGCTGACCACGTTCCCGACGAGCCGGATGTGCGGCGCTTCGGCGAGCTCGACGACGATCACGTTGTACGGGGCCAGCTCCGCGTATGCCGGAAGGAGCGGCGGATGCGGGACGACGTACGACCAGATCCGACCCTTCCCGCTCATCAGCCGCCACTCGCTCGCGAAGGACTGGCAGTGGGGGCAGCAGGGCCGGGGCGGGAACCGGAGTTCGCCGCAGTCGGCGCAGGACTGGACGCGGAGTTCGCCTTGGGCGGCGTACTCCCAGAAGGGGGCGCCGTCGTCGTCGAGGACGGGGGACAGGAGGGACTGGCGCTCTCCCGGCAATGGCATCGTCAACTCCCAACTCCTCAGTTCCGTAGGAGGATCGCGGAGGTGGGGACGCCTTCACCCGCCGTGACCAGGCAGGTCGAGGCGTCCGGGACCTGGGCGGTGCTCGTCCCGCGCAACTGCTTCACGCCCTCGTTGATGAGGTTGAAGCCATGGACGTACGCCTCGGAGAGCCCGCCCCCGCTCGTATTGACCGGCAGCCGTCCGCCGATTTCCAGCGCACCGCCCTCGGTGAAGGCCCCGCCCTCGCCGCGACCGCAGAAGCCGTAGCCCTCCAGGGAGAGCGGGATGAGTGCCGTGAAAGCGTCGTAGATCTGCGCGACATCAACGTCATGGGGGCCGAAGTCCGCCTGCTTCCACAGGTGCCGGGCCGCGGTCCAGGCCGGCCCGGTGAGTGGGTCGTCGTTCCAGTAGTTGACCATGCCGTGGTGCTGGGCGGGCAGGCCCTGGGCGGCGGAGTGGACGTACACGGGTGTGGGCCGGCAGTCGCGGGCCCGTTCCTTCGACACGATCACGCAGGCCAACGCCCCGTCCGTCTCAAGGCAGTTGTCGAAGAGGCAGAGCGGTTCGCTGATCCAGCGGGAGGTCATGTACATCTCGCGGGTCAGCGGGCGTTCGTACATCATCGCGGCGGGATTCTGGTTGGCGCGGTTGCGGCAGGCGAGGGCGACGTTGAAGAGGTGGTCACGGGTCGCGCCGTACTCGTGCATATAGCGGCGCGCGAGCATGGCGATCTCGTCGGCCGGGCGCAGGAGGCCGAAGGGGCGGGTCCACTGGGCGGGCGTGGGCAGTTGGGCTGTCGTGTTCTTCCAGGGCCTCGGGCCCGACCCCCGCTTGCGTGACCGCCAGGCGACCCCGACGGAGGCCTGCCCGGTGGCGATGGCGGCGGCGAGATGGGCGACGGTGGCGCACGAACCGCCCCCGCCGTATCCCACTTTGCTGAAGAAGGTGAGATCACCGGCGCCGATCGCCTTCGCCAGCTCGACCTCGTCGGTCTCCTCCATCGTGTACGAGGCGAGGGCGTCGACCTCGCTCGGCGGGATCCCGGCGTCGTCGAGGGCGGCGAGAACGGCACGGCAGGCCAAGGTCTTCTCGGACTCCGGGAGTTGCTTGGCGAAGGCGGTCTGACCGATCCCGACGATGGCGGTCGCGTCCTTGAGCCCCGCCGTGAGTCCTGCCATGGGCACGCACCTCCGCTGCTGGAGTCGCACTGGTCCGCACTGGTCCGCACTGGTCCGGACTGGTCCGGACTGCTGACAGTGCGTCAGGGTACAGCTAATCTGACGGGTAGTCAGCTAGTGGTACGTCGGTATGCCGGTACGCCTGTGGGTATTGGGGAGGCTTGCGATGCGCGAGGACTTGGTGCGCGGAGACTTGATGCGCGGGGCGTGGGGCAGCATCCCGGGGCTGGTCCACGCGGCGGCCGACCGGTACGGCGACGCCGAGGCGGTCGTGGAGGGGCGTACACGCATCTCGTACGCGGAGCTGGGCGCACGCGTGGAGCGAGCGGCTGCCGCCTGCGTCGCAAACGGTGTCCAGGCCGGCGACCGCGTCGCCATCTGGGCGCCGAACTCGCTGGACTGGATCGTCTCGGCGCTGGGCGCGGTGTCGGCCGGGGCGGTGCTCGTACCGCTGAACACGCGCTTCAAGGGGGCAGAGGCGGCGTATGTGCTGGCGCGCAGCCGAGCGCGGCTGCTCTTTGTGACGGGGACGTTCTTGGGGACGTCGTATGTGGCGTCGTTGCGGCGAGCGGCTTCGGAGGGACCGGGGCCGAAGGGTCCGGGTTCGGAAGGGCCGGGCAATGGACCTCTCCCCGGACTGCCGCACCTGGAGCAGGTGGTGGTGCTGTCCGACGATGCACCCTCCGACTTCCGTACGTGGAAGGACTTCCTGGCGAGCGGAGACGGCGTCGGCGAGCCGGAGGTACGGGCACGCTCGGCGGCCCTGGCTCCCGACTCGCCCTCCGACATCATCTTCACCTCGGGTACGACCGGCCGTCCCAAGGGCGCGGTGATCACGCATGCGCAGACGCTGCGGGCGTACGAGGTGTGGAGCGAACTGGCCGGGCTCCGTGCGGGCGACCGCTACCTGATCGTGAACCCCTTCTTCCACACCTTCGGCTACAAGGCGGGCGTCATCGCCTGCCTGATGCGGGGCGCGACGATGATCCCGCAGCCGGTGTTCAACGTGGACACGGCGCTGGCGAACATCGCGTCGGAACGGATCTCGGTACTCCCCGGCCCGCCGACGCTCCACCAGTCCCTCCTGGACCACCCGTCCCGCGACGCGTACGACCTCTCGGCCCTGCGCCTGGTGGTGACGGGCGCGGCTGTCGTGCCACTACGCCTGGTGGAACGCCTCCGTACGGAACTCGGCGTCGGGACGGTCCTGACCGCGTACGGACTCTCCGAAGCGAGCGGAATCGTCACGATGTGCCGCCGCGGGGACGAGCCGGCGGTGATCGCGTCCACGTCGGGGCGGGCGATCCCGGACACGGAGGTGAAGGTGGTGGGACCGACCGGAGCGGCCTCACCGCCCGGCTCCCCGGGGGAGGTCCTGGTCCGCGGCTTCAACGTCATGCGGGGCTACTTCGAGGACCCGCAGTCCACGGCCGCCGTGCTGACGCCGGACGGCTGGCTGCGTACGGGGGATGTCGGCGTCCTGGATTCCGCGGGCAACCTCCGTATCACCGACCGCATCAAGGACATGTTCATCGTCGGCGGCTTCAACGCATACCCGGCGGAGATCGAGCAACTGCTCATGCTGCACCCCGATGTGGCGGACGCGGCGGTGATCGGGGTGCCGGACGCGCGGCTGGGAGAAGTCGGCAAGGCCTTTGTCGTACGCCGACCGGGGTCCGTGGCGACCGCGGACGACCTGATCGCCTGGTCCCGGCGCGAGATGGCGAACTACAAGGTGCCGAGGTCGGTGGAGTTCGTGGGCGAGCTGCCGCGGAACGCGAGCGGGAAAGTGGTGAAGGGGGAGCTGCGGGGGAGAGCGCGGGAGGTGTGAGGTTCAGAGCAGGGTGGGCTGACCGGAGCGTTCGATCTTGATGTGCCGCATGGTCTCCTCCCCGTAAGCCTCCCGGAGGACCGGCTCGGCCTTCTCGGGATCGGAGACGCCCATGACCACGGAGTGGGCGTTCATGCCGACCGTCCAGATCATGAAGGTGCCCTTCCAGCGGTCCATGTCACCGCCGATGCGATCGACGAGTTCCTTGAGCTCGGTCTCGGTGACCTCGGTGTCGTACAGCCGCACCGTGACGCCCTTCTCGGCGGCACCGCAGATGTCGGCGTCGAACTTCTCGGCTTCCTTGCCGGGGACACGGTAGACGTTCGCGGCCCCGTTGGCGTCGTCGACCGAGAAGCCGGTGAAGATTCCCGGGTGCGCCTTACCCATCCTGTCGATGTACGCCAACACCCGGTACAGCGGAGTGTCGTCGGGGCGGCTCCCCTTGGGCCCCCAACTGGGGAGCCGCCCCTCCGGCTGCGTACCGATGCACACCTTGGCCGGCTCGAGCGCGGCCGGGGCGCCGCCGCCCTCCTTGGTTTCGCCGTCGGCCCCGGCGGCACTGGCACCCTGCAGCGCCCCGAGCGCCAGCGCTGTGACGGCGGCGCCTGTCGCGCTCCTGGCGATCCTGCGCTTGTCCATGTCGCCTCCTGATGCCTTGCGTACTCTGCGATGCCCTGCGTCCGCATCGTTCGGTACTGGGACGTGGACAGTGACGGAGGGGTTCGTTCCATTATCTGTTCGGCTGAGCGACTCCGGGGCGGAGACGGGCGAGGGCGGCCCGGATCCCCTCGATCATGTGAGTGGGCCGGTGGAAGACATCTTCGGCGGTGAACCGGAGGAGAGTGCGGACCTCTGGGCACTGGAGGACCTCGTTGAAGCGGGTGATGTCGCGGCGGTGGGACTCGCGGGTGCCGTGGTAGGCGTAGCCCTCGACCTCGACGGCCAGGCCCTCGGTGCGCAGCGCTGCCCGGGACAGGGCCTCGCACTGCGCTGGCGGTGATCGCGGGGCGGCAGGCCGGGAACGTCGTGCTCTACACCTCGGACGGGGGCGACATCAAGAAGCTGTGCAGGGGGCGGGTGGCGGTGAGGGGCTGTAGTGGGGCGTCGGCCGAGCATGCCGATGGGGGCCGAGCCCACCCGGCTCGGCCCCCATCGGACACGCCTCGGCCACGGCGGCTCCCCCTCCGCGCCGCCGCGGCCGATCCCCGTCGGGAAGTGGGCTACTTGAAGTGTCAGCTCGGCGGGGTGTTGTCCTGGGGCTTGGTGTCGCCTTCCGACACCGGCTGGCTGGGCGGGGTGTTGTCCTGGGTCGTGGCGCCCCCGTCTGACACCGGCTCGCTCGGCGGAGTGTTGTCCAGCGTGGTGAAGGTTTCCTTGCCTACCGGCTCGCTGGGCGGCGTGTTGTCCTGAGGCTTGAGGTCCGTGTCCTTGGCCTTGTCGGTCATGTGCTCAACTTCCTCTTCTCTGGTGAGTGCGGAGTGAGGAACGCCCGCCCGGATGCTCCCCCGAGGGCCACCGGACGGGCGTCGTGGAGCCGTATCCCCCGGTCGGGCTCCTCGTCAGACCGTCTGCCCCCCGACGCGACGGTGTGACAGATATGACAGTGCCTTGCGGCGATAAACGAATGCTGAACGCCCGCAACACACTGGAGCGCCTCTTGACGCTCAGGCACGATCAGGCCGCCGCGGTGGGCCTGAGCAACGCGCGTACCTCGTCGGCTTCCTCGGCGACGCCGTTCTTTTCGTAGAGGTTGAGAGCCTCCCGCCAGCATGCCTGCGCCCGGTCCGCCTGCCCCAGAGCGGACAGCGCCCGCCCGAGGAGGGTCAGGACGTTGCCCCGCATCCAGTCGCCGCCGATGCAGCCCATGGCGAGTGCCTGTTCAGCCGCTTGGGCCGCTCGTGCGGGGCGACGGAGGGCGAGATGTACTTCGGCGATCCGGAAGTGGGTGGTTCCCTCCCAGAGCCGCTGTCGATGATCGGCGAAATTGCTCAGGGCGTCGTAGAACTCGCTGAGCGCCTCGGCGTGACGTCCGGCCCCGGCCAGAGCCATGCCCAGGTTGTAATGCCCGTTGCCGAGGCGCATCGGCCTTCCCAACTCGACGTGGGCCGCGAGCGCGCGCCGCGCGATCTCGACCGCCTTCGCGACGTTGCCCATCCCCAGGTTGGCTCGGGAGAGGTTGAGCAGGGCGACTGCTTCGTTGAGCTTGTTACCGACCGTCTGGTAGCCCTCTATCGCCTGGTCGAAGAAAGTCTTGGCGTCCACGTACCGCTGCTGTCGCAGAAAGATGTAGCCCCGGTCGTTGGCCGCCCAGCTCCTCGCGGTGATGTCCCCCGCGGAGGCCGCGAGTTCCATGGCGAGTTCGGCCTGTTCCGCCGCCTGCTCGATGCGTCCGGAGACCAGGAGGACTTGGCTGAGGGTTGTACGCGCTCTGCCCTCCGCACGTACGTCTCCCGCAGCCCGTGTGGCCTCGCACGCCGCTCTGGCCGTTGTCTCGTACTGGTGGGAGTTCGCGCCCGACTCGGTCAGGTCCTTGGCCATCCACAGGAGGTCGACCGCACGCCGCAGCCTGTCCGTGCCCGCGCACTGGTGTACGCAGGCCAACAGGGAAGCCGCCTCGGTGTACAGCCAGTCCAGGGCGGCGGCGCCCTCGGTGAACCGCAGCCCCGCGTATTCCGTCGGCTCCAGGTGATCCACCAGCCGATCCCCCGGCCGCTCGATCGCGTAAACCCCCGCCGCCGTAGCCAGATAGAAGTCCAGCAGCCGCGACATCGCCGCCTCCCGCTCGCTCGGCGGCTGCTCATCCCTCTCCGCACATGCACGCGCGTAGAGGCGCACCAAGTCGTGGTACCGATACCGCCCAGGAGCCGCAGACTCCAGCAACGACGTATCCACCAGCGACTCCAGCAGATCCTCCGTCTCCTCGACGGGGAGGTCCAATACCGCCGCAGCCGCAGCCAGCGAGATGTCCGGCCCGTCCGCCAGCCCCAGCAGCCGGAACGCCCGAGCCTGCGCCGGCTCCAACTGCCCGTACCCCAGCTCGAAGGTGGCCTTCACCGCCAGATCCCCGGCCTGCAGCTCATCAAGCCGCCGCCGTTCATCGCCCAGTTTCGCCGCCAGAACCGACACCGTCCACGTACGACGGGCAGCCAGCCGAGATGCGGCGATCCGGATGGCGAGGGGCAGGAACCCGCATGCCGCCACCACGTCCAGCGCGGCCTCCCGCTCCGACGCCACCCGTTCCTCGCCGACGATCTTCGTGAACAGCAACAGCGCTTCCTCGGGGGACATCACGTCCAGGTCCACGAGGTGCGCGCCCGCCAGATCCACCATCCGTACGCGCGAAGTGACCAGCGCCGCGCAGCCCTCCGTCCCGGGCAGCAGTGGACGTACCTGGGCGGCGTCCCGCGCGTTGTCCAGCAGCACCAGCACCCGCCGGCCGTCCAGCACCGACCGGAACAGCGCCGCCCGCTCCTCCAACGAATCCGGGATGGCGGAGTCCGCCGTCCCCAACGCCCGCAGAAAGGCACCAAGCACCGTCTCCGGCTCAGCAGCCCGCGCTCCCGCCCCCTGCAAGTCCACGTACAACTGCCCGTCCGGGAACGCGGAACGCGCCTGGTGCGCCACATGCACCGCGAGCGTCGTCTTCCCCACGCCCCCGATGCCGGCCAGCGCCGACACCGCCATCACCCGGCCCTCGGCCGCGGACGCCGCCGACAGCACCTCGCTCAGCTCGGCGACAAAGGACGCCCGGCCGGTGAAGTCCGAGACGGTGGCAGGCAGTTGCGCCGGCTTCACCGGCGCAGCCGCGGGCTCCTCCACCGGCGCCGACGGTTCCGCCAGGGCCGGGTCCGCCTGCAGGATCCGCTGCTGCAAATCCTTCAATCCCGGCCGCGGGTCGACGCCCAGCTCGTTCGCCAGCAGGCGCCGCGTGTCCGCGTACACCGCGAGTGCCTCCGCCTGGCGCCCGCTGCGGTACAGCGCCAGCATCAGCAGCTCCCGCAGGCGCTCGCGCAGCGGATGGGCCGCTGTCAGAGCCGTCAACTCCGAGACGGCCTCCGCATGGCAGCCCTGCTCGAGATCCATGTCGAGGCGAGTCTCGGCGAGTTGGAGCCGCCACTCCTCCAGTCGCGTCCGCTGCGTGTCCGCGTACGGACCGGGAACGCCCGCCAGCACCTCCCCGTCCCACAGGCTCAGCGCCTTGTTCAGCAGGACGCGCGCATGGCACAGATCCCCGGCGGTACGGGCCTTCTCCGCGTCCGCCGCCAGTTCCTGGGCCAGGCCCAGGTCCAGCGCGCCCTCGCCGAGCGAGCGGATCGCGTACCCGCCCGATTCGCTGACCAGGACTCCGGAGCCGAGGACCTTCCGGAGGCGGGAGGCGTACGTACGGACCGCGGCCAGCGCCTGGGAGGGGGGCTCCTCGCCCCAGAGGGCGTCGATCAGTTCGGAAGCCGTGGCCGTACGGCCCTCGCGCAGGAGCAGTGCCGCGAGCAGCGCGCGCTGCTGCGGTGAACCGGTGGGCAGGGACTCCGCACCGCGCCAGGCGCGTACCGGGCCGAGCAGGCTGAAGCGGAGCGGCGCGGCCGATTCCTCGCGGCGCCTCTGCTCCAGCGGCTCTACTCGCGGTACACCGTCCATCGCTGTCCCCCTGCCGAACCCCTGTCGAACTGTCATGACAACCAGGCCAGTTTGCCTTGTGTACGCCGGATACGTCAGCCGTGGGAGACGCCGATCACAGGCGGACATGCCATGAACTGAAACGTCTCACACGGCCCCCACACGGTCCCCTCAACCTAGAGACCGATCACCGCGAACGGATACAGGGGCGGCCCGGCCAGGTAGCCGACGAACAGGGAGCTGACGCACCGTCAGATCAGCGCTACCGTAAGACCCCATGGAGACCATGGAGACCTTCCCGAAGATCATCTCGGTGGACGACCACACAGTGGAGCCCCCCAACGTCTGGCGGGACCGGCTCCCGTCGAAGTACCAGGACCGAGGACCCCGTGTCGTCCGCGCACCGCTCAAGGAAATGACCTTCCTGGGCGGCAAGTTCGCCCCCGTCATGGGCAGTCCCGGCGACGACGGCCCCATCGGCGACTGGTGGGTCTACGAGGACCTGCACCGCCCCCTCACCCGCCTCGACACCGCCGTCGGGTACCCCCGCGACGAGATCAAGCTGGAGATCATCACGTACGAGCAGATGCGCCCGGGCTCGTACGACGTCCCGCAGCGCCTGGCCGACATGGACGTCAACCACGTCCAGAGCGCCGTCTGCTTCCCCACCTTCCCCCGCTTCTGCGGCCAGACCTTCACGGAGGCGAAGGACCACGAGCTCGGTCTGCTGGGGGTGCGCGCGTACAACGACTGGATGGTCGAGGAGTGGTGCGGCCCCGAGGCGCAGGGACGGCTGATACCGCTCACGCTCATCCCTCTCTGGGACGCCGAGCTGGCGGCGCAGGAGGTGCGCCGCAACGCCGCGCGCGGCGTACGCGCCGTCGCCTTCTCAGAGATACCCCCGCACCTCGGACTGCCGTCCGTCCACACGGACGACTGGGACCCGTTCCTCGCCGCCTGCGACGAGACAGGCACGGTCATCGCCATGCACATCGGGTCCAGCAGCAGGATGCCCTCCACCTCCGCGGACGCGCCGCCCGCCGTCGGCTCCACCATCACCTTCGCCAACTGCTGCTTTTCGATGGTCGACTGGCTGATGAGCGGCAAGTTCGAACGCTTCCCGAACCTCAAGGTCATGTACGCGGAGGGGCAGATCGGCTGGATCCCGTACATCCTGGAGCGCGCGGACGTCGTCTGGGAGGAGAACCGCGGCTGGGGCGGAGTCGCCGACAAGGTCCACCGCCCGCCCTCCGAACTCTTCGCCGAGCACGTCTACGGCTGCTTCTTCGACGACGCCTTCGGCCTGAAGAACCTCGACGCGATCGGCGTCCCGAACGTGCTCTACGAGACCGACTACCCCCACTCCGACTCCACCTGGCCCAAGTCCCGCGAGGTCGGCGAGGCGCAGATGGGGCACCTGGACGCGGACGTCGTCGACCGGATCGTACGGCGGAACGCGATCGAGCTGCTGGGGCTGACTGAGGACGGGCTCTGGGCCGGACCGGGCGGTGCCCGTTGAGCAGCCCGCTGCTGTACGGGATGCAACTCCCGGTCCAGTCGCAGAGCACGATCTACGCCGAGGCCTGGGAGGCGGCGGCCGGCCCCGACGACCTCGTGGAGATCGCCCGCACAGCCGACCGCTCCGGCTTCGCGTACCTCGCGAGCTGCGACCACGTCGCCATCCCACGCCGCCTCGCGGCCGCGATGAGCACCGTCTGGTACGACCCGGTCGCCACCCTCGCGTTCCTGGCCTCGGTCACCGAGCGCGTACGGCTGCTCAGCCATGTCGCCGTCGTCGGGCTCCGCCACCCGCTCATCACCGCCAAGCAGTACGCGACCCTCGACCACCTTTCGAGCGGCCGCCTGATCCTCGGAGTCGGCGCCGGCCACGTACAGGAGGAGTTCGAGGCGCTGGGCGTCGATTTCGAACGGCGCGGATCCGTGCTCGACGAGAGCATCGACGCGCTGCGGTCTGCCCTCGGCCGCGATGAATTCCCCGAGCACCACGGGAAGTTGTACGACTTCGACGGCCTCGGCCAGCGGCCCCGGCCGACGCAGGCCCACGTACCCCTCTGGGTCGGCGGCTCCTCACCCGCCGCCGTACGCCGGGCCGCGATCAAGGGCGACGGCTGGCTGCCGCAGGGCGACCCCCGGGACCGCCTGCCGGACCAGATCGCCCGGCTGAAACGCATACGGGAGGAGTCAGGCATCACCGAGCCCGCCGTCGTCGGCGCCATAACCGAGCCGCTGTACGTAGGGGACCCGGCCTGGGACGTGGGCCGCCGCACCCTCTCCGGCCACCCCGAAGCACTGGCCGAGTCACTGCGGGCCTACCAGGCGATGGGCGTACACCAGATCCAGATCCGCTTCCGCTCCCGAAGCCGAAGCGAACTAACGGACCAGATGGGGACGTTCGGAGCGGAGGTAGCTCCGCATCTTTGATCCCGAAAAAGCCCGCACCCCCAACTACCTGCCCCCTTCCACCGGCGGGAGGGGGCGTGGGCCGGTGCGTCGTGTGCCCGTCGCTCAGGTTCTGTCTCTGGTCACCCGCACGGTGTACCGAGACACCGGGCCGTATGCCCGGCCTGCGACGGGCTGATGCACCGGCCCGCGGCCCCGCACCCACCACGCACCCAAGGGGCGCGGGGCTGTGACATCAGCGGCTCCGCCGCGGGGCGCGAGCAACCACAACGCACCCGCAGTCGCCAACAAACCGAACCCACCACCCCTGTAGGCGCCCCGCCCCTCCCCGACGGCCTGTCTGACAGCATGACAGCAATTTCTTTGAACATTTGAACAGGCCCGCCCCGAGTCCCGTACGTAGAGACGTCATGACTTCGGCGGAAGGGCCCGCGAAATGCGATCTTCCAGGCACGTCAGCACGGCGAATCACGCCTCCTATCCCCCTGCAGCTGGCGATTCGTCCCGGAGACTGACCGTCGTCCTGGCCTGCGCCGAGGAGGGCTGGCCGCATGACGACTGGCCGGCCCCGGACGATCCGTACGTGGGCCGGGTGCTGCACTCCCCGGCTCCCCACCATTTCCTGCGCGACCGTGCCCGTGACGGGGACAACGAGGCCGTGGACGTCGTCGTGCTGCCCTGCGAGGACCCCGCGGACGCCTTTCCGAGGCTGCTCGGTGCCATGGGTGACATGAACGCGTCAGTAATCGTCATCAGCCCCGAGCGCGACCCCGACGTGATCGTCGACGTCTTCCGCGGCGGAGCCGGCTACCTGGCGGAGGGCGACTACTGCACCTGCATGCTCTCCGCGGCGGTCGTGGCCGCCACGACCGGGCACACCTATCTCTCGCCCCTGGCGTGCGCGGCGCTCAGGGAGTGCGCCCAGCGCATGGCGGTCCCGCGCGACGACGCCCTGCAACGGCTGCGGGCCCTGCTCTCGCCCCGCGAGCGGCAGATCATGGAGTTACTGTCGACCGGCCTGGGCGCGCAGGAGATCGGGGTGCGGCTGAGGCTGACCGAGAAGACGGTCCGCAACAACCTCAGCAACATCTACGCCAAGCTGGATGCCCGGGGGAGTACGGACGCGGTGCTGCGCTGGCTGGGCGCCAGGAACGGCGACAGCCTGGGGTCCGCGGCCCGCTGACGCTGCCGTCGACGTGATGGGCACGGGCGACGTGACAGACACGGAAGAAGCCCCCGCGCGAGCGGGGGCTTGGTGCCGGACGTGATGCCGGCACCGTCGGCTACGGCCGTCCGCCCGAAGAGTTACGGCGCCGGAATCTCGGACAGCGGGATCTCGACATCCGTGACATTCGCGCCGCCCTCGCCGAATCCGGGCTGCTGCGACTCGGCGCGGATCTCGGCGCTCTGCGGGCTGCTGCCGCCCAGGACTTCCTCGGCCTGCGGCGTACCGCACTTCACGTTGCGCAGCCAGAGACGGCCGTCGGGGACGCCGTTCTGCAGGATCTGCGGATAGAAGACATGCACGGTCTTGGCGCCCTCGCTGGGGGAGAAGAAGACCTTCTGGCCGTCCTGCTCCTCCTTGTACGTGGCCTTGAGGTACCCGCTCACGTCGGTGCGCTTCTCCGACCACATGAAGAAGCCGATGTGGTCGGGCTGCACCTTGTCGGTCCTGGAGAAATCGAAGCCGGTGCCCGTGTCGTCACGCTCGAGGTTGAATTCCGTCGTGTTGAACTTGGCGCCGATCTCGAAGAACGAGTTCCCCAGCTTGGAGTCGGCGGAGGCGACGAACCCGTCTTCGAGCGTGATGGACCTGACCACCGACGTGGACACTGAGAAGTTCTTCTCGAGAGCGGTCGTGGCTCCACAGTTGTCGGAGGGGGTGGAAACGCGCTTGTTGGGCCCCAGGTTGTTCCTCTTGAACTGGACGTCGACGAATTCGCAGTTCTCCAGTTTGTCGGAGTTCTCCGCGCAGTCCTTGGACACTTCGGAGGGGGTGGCGGCACCCGCCGAGTACATCAGCGGAACGGCCACCCCGGCGGCCACCACTGGAGCCAGCATGAAGGTGATGCGCTTCTTCCTGCTCCGGTGATTTCCCTTGCGGCTGCTGCGTGTCATGGTGCGTCTCCTTGAGGGGGGAAGTGCGGGGGGTTGGGTTACGGGCGTCCGTCAGCAGTCGGTCAGGACGGCCTTGGGCGTCCCGTCCGCGATTCCGGGAGCGCCGGCCGCTCCGGGCAGGGTGACGGGACCCTCGACGACTTCCTCCGCTTCGTACTGCTGCTCCGGGGTTGCGGGGATGACGGTGCCCTGCTCGCGGGCCTCGATACGGACCCGCCACACACCCGTCATGCGCTGCATCTTCGGCGTGAACTCCATGTGGAGAACCTTGCCGACCGGAACCTCCCTCGTTTCCTTGTCACCGGCGGTCACCGTCTTGAGGGTCAGGTCGGTCGTTCCCTTGTGCTTGAGCCAGGACCCGCTCAGGGCGCCGAAGAGCCCTCCACCGGCGCCCTGTTGAGTCGCGGTGTACTTGCCCTCGCCCTGACCCACGGTCGCCTTCCAAGTGGCGTCGACCTTCGCGGGCTCGGTGGCGTTCGGCTCGCAGTTCGGGAAGTCGACCGTGACCTTCTGCTTGGGGCCGTCGAAGGTCTCGAAGTTCGTCTCGACGAAATCGCAGGTGTCGGACTCGAAACCGGGGCCGGCGATCCCATGGCCGCCAAAGTCTTCGAGGGACTGCTTCTTGCCGTTGAGGACCTGGGTCCTTTCGCACATCCTGAGGATCTGCTCCGGCGTCTTCTCCTCGGCCGCGTTGGCCGACGGCAGTAACACCGTGGCGACGGCAGCGCCCGTCGTGATCGCTGCTCCGATCGCTACATACCGGACCTTCTTGTTCTTGAATCGCCTCTTGGCCACGCTCTGATCTCTCTTTGAGGGGGGGATTTATTGGGAGTTCCTTTGCCTTCCCGTTGAGAAATATTGGCGTTCGCTTCGTGGCCCCGACAGAGTCAAATGTCCCTACCGGCCGGTCACTTGGCGTGTCCATTGCCACACGCCTCGAACGCCGTCACCCCTTGCCTCGGCGGGCGCTGTGCTGTCCCCACCGGAGCCGCCAACTCTTGCCTGACGGCCCGTCAGCTAAGACCATGGGGATCGTCGCCATGTGTGTGACGAAGCATCAGGAATGCAGTCAACGCGCGTCCTCCACTACTGAAGGAGAAACCCATGGGCAAGCTCGACGGACGCGTCGTCCTCATCACCGGTGCCGCACGCGGCCAGGGTGAGCAGGAGGCGCGGCTCTTCGTCGCGGAGGGCGCCGAAGTCGTCATCGGCGACGTACTGGACGATCAGGGGGAGGCGCTGGCCAAGGAGTTGGGCGCGCGGTACGTGCACCTCGACGTGAGCCAGGAAGCCGACTGGCGGTCCGCGGTGGCCGCGGCCAAGGAGGCGTACGGGCGGATCGACGGGCTGGTCAACAACGCCGGGATCCTGCGCTTCAACGAGCTGGTCAGCACGCCGCTGGAGGAGTTCCAGCAGATCGTGCAGGTCAACCAGGTCGGGGTCTTCCTCGGCATCAAGACCGTCGCGCCCGAGATCGAGGCGGCGGGCGGCGGCACGATCGTGAACACCGCCTCGTACGCGGGGATGACGGGCATGGCCTGGGTCGGTGCGTACGCGGCGACCAAGCACGCGATCGTCGGGCTGACCCGCGTGGCCGCGCTGGAGCTGGCCGGGAAGGGGATCCGCGTCAACGCCGTCTGCCCGGGCGCGATCGACACCGCCATGAGCAATCCCGCCCAGCTCGATCCCGGCGCGGACACGGAGAAGGCCGCCGAAGGTATCGACCGGCTGTACCGCAAGCTCGTGCCGCTCGGGCGGGTCGGGCAGCCGGAGGAGGTGGCGCGGCTGGTGCTCTTCCTCTCCGGTGACGACTCCTCGTACATCACGGGGCAGCCGTTCGTGATCGACGGAGGCTGGCTGGCGGGAGTCAGCGTTCTCTGACGCCTCGTCAGCTATTGACCCTTCGCGGGTGCGGTGCGACAGTCGGCGAAGCAGATCTGACGCAACGTCAGATACCGATGTTGGGGACGGTGAACCTCCTTGGAATTCGGGCTCTTTGTACAGGGATACGTGGGCAAGCGGGCCGAGACCGATCCGCTCGCCGAGCACAAGGCGCTGATGGAGGAGACCGAGTACGTCATCCAGGCGGACAAGTCCGGCTTCAAGTACGCCTGGGCGTCCGAGCACCACTTCCTGGAGGAGTACTCGCACCTCTCGGCGAACGACGTCTTCCTCGGGTATCTGGCGCACGCTACCGAGCGGATTCATCTGGGCTCGGGGATCTTCAATCCCCTCGCCCAGGTCAACCACCCGGTGAAGGTCGCCGAGAAGGTCGCGATGCTCGACCATCTCTCCGAAGGCCGCTTCGAGTTCGGCAGCGGGCGGGGCGCGGGTTCGCACGAGATCCTCGGCTTCATCCCCGGCGTCACCGACATGAACTACACCAAGGAGATCTGGGAAGAGACCATCGCCGAGTTCCCGAAGATGTGGCTCCAGGAGGAGTACGTCGGGTTCCAGGGCAAGCACTGGTCGCTGCCGCCGCGGAAGGTGCTGCCCAAGCCGTACGGGAAGGCGCACCCTGCCATGTGGTACGCGGCCGGGTCCCCGCCCTCGTACGCCATGGCCGCCCGTAAGGGCCTGGGTGTGCTCGGCTTCAGCGTGCAGAAGGTCTCCGACATGGAGTGGGTGCTGGAGCAGTACAAGACGGCGATCGTCGAGGCGGAGCCGGTGGGTGCGTTTGTCAACGACAACGTCATGGTGACGTCCACCGCGGTCTGTGCGCCTACGCATGCGGAGGCGGTGCGGATTGCCGCCGGCGGTGGCCTGCACTATCTGCAGTCGCTGGTCTTCCGGTACCACGACACGTTTCCTCGGCCGGAGGGTTTCCCTGTGTGGCCGGAGACGCTTCCCGAGTTCAACGAGGAGATCGTCGAGCATCTCATCGCTGAGGAGTTGTTGATCTGCGGGGATCCGGACGAGGTGCTGATGCAGTGCAAGCGGTGGGAGCAGGCGGGGGCCGATCAGCTGTCCTTCGGGCTGCCGATCGGGATTTCGCGTGAGGACACTCTGCAGACGATTCGGCTCGTCGGGGAGCACGTGATTCCGAAGATCGATACGGATCCTGTTCATCGGACCTCGCGGTTCCGCGCCGGCGCGTGATCGCTCCGCTGGGTTGAGCCGGAGACCTGCGGGTCGTCCTTCAGGCGCGGGCCGTCTGTGGCTGGTCGCGCAGTTCCCCGCGCCCCTAAAGGGGCGCTGCACCACACCGAGTTTTCACAGCGGACCTGAGCGGCTGTAGGAGGTATGCGTCATGCTCGACCACCTGATCAAGGGCGCGACCGTCGTGGATGGGACGGGAAAGCCCGCGTACACCGCCGACGTGGGGATACGCGACGGTCGTATCGCCGTCATCGGCAAAGCGGTCACCGAGGAGGCTCGTACGTCCGAGGACGCCGGCGGGCTCGTTCTCGCCCCCGGCTTTGTCGATCCCCACACCCACTACGACGCTCAGCTCTTCTGGGACCCGTACGCGACTCCCTCCCTCAACCACGGTGTGACTACCGTCGCGGGTGGCAACTGCGGCTTCACCCTCGCCCCCTTGAACCCCTCCCGGCCCGAAGACGCCGACTACACGCGGCGGATGATGTCCAAGGTGGAGGGGATGTCGCTGGTGGCCCTCGAGGAGGGGGCGCCGTGGAGTTGGCATACGTTCGGGGAGTATCTCGATGCTCTCGAGGGGCGGATCGCCGTCAACGCGGGGTTCATGGTGGGGCATTGCGCGCTGCGGCGGTATGTGATGGGGCCGGACGCGGTGGGCGGGCAGCCTTCCGACGGGCAACTGGCGGAGATGCTACGGCTGTTCCATGAGTCGATGGATGCGGGCGCCTGGGGGCTGTCGACCACCCAGTCGTCCACGCACTCCGACGGCGATGGGAAACCCGTCGCCTCGCGGCACGCGAAACCGGCCGAACTGCTCGCTCTGTCCCGTGCCGTCGCGGAACACGAGGGCACGCAGCTGGAGGCCATCGTGGCCGGCTGCCTCGACCAGTTCAGCGACGACGAGATCGATCTCTTCGTGGAGATGAGCGCGTCGGCGGGCCGTCCCCTGAACTGGAACGTCCTGACCATCGACGCGGCCGTCCCCGACCGCGTGCCGAGGCAACTGGCCGCAAGTGAGCGCGCCCGTAAGGCCGGTGGCCGGATCATCGCGCTGACGATGCCGATCCTCACCCCGATGAACATGTCGCTCGGCACCTTCTGCGCACTGAACCTGATCCCCGGCTGGGGCGAGATCCTCGGTCTGCCGGTGCCCGAGCGGATCGCGAAACTCCGCGACCGGGACGTACGGACCGAGATGCTGCGTCGCGCGGACAGCAAGGAGGCGGGTGTCTTCCGCCGGCTCGCCGACTTCGGGCGGTACGTCATCGGGGACACGTACAGTCCCGAGAACGAGGGGCTGACCGGCCGCGTCGTACGGGACATCGCGGCCGAACGCGGCCAGGAACCCTTCGAGTGCATCGTCGAGATCTGCGCCAACGACCAGATGCGTACGGTCCTTTGGCCCATGCCGACCGACAACGACCCCGACTCCTGGGCGCTGCGCGCCGAGACCTGGCAGCACGAGGACGTCATGCTGGGCGGGTCCGATGCTGGGGCGCATCTGGACCGGATGTGCGGGGCGCCGTACACGACGCGGTTCATCGGGGACTGTCTGCGCGGACGGAAGCTCGCGACGCTGGAGCAGGCGGTGAAGATGCTCACTGACGATCCCGCCCAGCTCTTCGGCCTGCGGGAACGCGGGCGGATCGCCGAGGGATGGCATGCCGACCTCGTCCTGTTCGACCCGGAACGCATCGCCGCCGGTACGGCCACGCTGGTGCACGACCTGCCGGGAGACAGCCCGCGGCTGGACTCCAAGGCGATCGGGATCACGGCGGTCTGGGTGAACGGGGTGGAGGCGATCCGCGGGGACCGGGTGACGGGGGCGGTGCCGGGGAAGGTGCTGCGGTCCGGTCGGGACACGCGGACGGTGAGTACGCTGCATTCTCCCGGAGGACAACCCCCGGACCCCCGGCCGGAAAAGCGGGTCGGTCACGGCACCCGGAACGACAAGAGCGGGTGACCCGAAGGTGACCGAGGGACAGCGGCTGTTCGTCGGCGGTTCGTGGGTCGAGCCGGACGGCGGTCACTACGAGGTGATCGACCCGGCGACCGAGGGGGTCGTCGGGTTGGCGCCGGAGGCCTCGCGGGATCAGGTGCACGCGGCGGCAGCCGCGGCCCGCGAGGCCTTCGGGCCCTGGTCGCGTACGTCCCCTTCCGAGCGCGCGGCGATCCTGGACCGGGCGGCGGACATCATCCAGCGCAACCTCGTCCCGTACGCCGAACTCGCCCAGGCCGAGAGCGGTGCCACGACCGGGACGGCGCGCGGGATGCAGGTGGGGGTGGGTGCGGCCCGTTTCCGGCGGTACGCGAAGGGCGCGCTGGAGCCGGTCGAGGAGGCGCTGGTCCCGCAGATCAACGAGGCGGGCCCGTTCGGCAAGGCGGCCGTCATGGGCGCGCTGGCCGTACGCCAGCCGGTGGGCGTGGTCACCTGCATCACCTCGTACAACAACCCCTGGGCGAACCCGGCCGGCAAGATCGCTCCAGCCCTGGCGATGGGCAACACGGTGGTGGTCAAACCCGCGCCCCAGGACCCGCTCTCCGTCTACCGGATGGCTCAGGCGCTGGAGGCGGCGGGCGTCCCGCCGGGTGTCGTGAACGTCGTTTCGGGCTCGCGGGCGGAGGTCGGCGAGGCGGCGGTCGACTCGCCCGACGTCGACATGGTGAGCTTCACCGGCTCGACGGCGGTCGGGCAGCGCATCGCCGAGGTGTGCGGGCGCGACATGAAACGCCAGCTGATGGAGCTGGGCGGCAAGGGCGCGGCGATCGTCTTCGACGACGCGGACGTGGCGTCGGCGGTGCGGGGGATCGGGACGACGTTCTCCTTTTACAGCGGCCAGATCTGTACGGCACCGACGCGGGTCCTGGCGCAGAGGGCGGTGTACGACCGTGTGGTCGACCAACTCGCCGCGTACGCGGGCTACTTGAAGGTGGGCGACCCGCGAGCCGAAGGCACGGTCGTGGGCCCGGTGATCTCGGCGGCGCACCGGGACAGGGTCGAGTCGTACGTCGAGCTGGGCCGCAAGGAGGGCGCGCGAATGGTCGCGGGCGGCGAGCGACCGGCGTACGACACGGGCTTCTACGTCGCTCCCACGCTCCTCGCGGACTGCACGAACGACATGCGGGTCGCCCGCGAGGAGATCTTCGGCCCGGTCGTGGTCGTCATCCCCTTCGACGAGGAGGAAGAGGGCGTCGCCCTCGCCAACGACTCCGACTACGGCCTGATCGACTACGTCTGGTCGGGGGACGTGGCGAGAGCGTTCCGCGTGGCGCGGTCGCTGCGGGCCGGCGGCGTTGGCGTGAACACGGTCGGCCGCAACATGGAGGCGCCGTTCGGGGGCTTCAAGAAGAGCGGAGTGGGGAGGGACGTGGGGTCGTACGCCCTGCACGCGTACAGCGAACTGCAGGCGATCGTCTGGCCGGGGTGACGCAGGCTGCGCCACCCGACCGCGCTACAGGTCGAAGGCGGCTCGGAGTCCGATCTCGACGGCTTCCATGACACGTTCGTCCACCGGCCCCAGGTCTTCGGTGAAGCGAGGGGCGGACAAGGTGCGAAACTCGCCGAGCACGATCGTGCCCGACGAGGGGGCGCTGACCGGAATGTCGACGAGCGTCGCCTCGCGCACCTGCTGCGGGTAGATCAGTACGCAGGTCGCGGTCTTGTTCTGTGCGTTGAGGGCGTCGGACGAAATCACCAGGACGTGGGCGGGGCCACCGGCGAAGGACAGCTGGTAGACGTGTCCGCGGTTCACCGACCCGCCACCCGCGCCCAGCGTTCCAGCGTGGTTTCCTCACTCTCGGCGGGCTCAGCGGCCGTAGTCACTATTCCCGCCTCGGCTCGTACTCGCGCGGACTTCTCCAACTGTTCGGTGAGCATCTGGCGGCGCAGTATCCGGGCGGTGTACGCGGAGGCGTTCCCCTTGGCCTTCACGAACGCGGCTACGTCGTCGGGCAGACTCATCGTCATGTTGATCGTCATGTGGGCATCATACTCTCCTCATGCACACGGCATGGCCGACGTAGGACGTCCGGCCTGACCGGATCGGCGAGGCAGCTATTCTTTGCGCCCCGTCGCCGCGACGGTGACCCCGAGGCCCACCATGGTGAGCCCACCCACACCGCCGACCAGGGACAGCCGCCGCGGTGACCGGGCGAACCATTCCCGGGCGGTGGCGGCGACCAGCCCCCACACGCTGTCTGACGCCAGAGCGATGACGTTGAAGACCAGGCCGAGCAGCAGCATCTGGGCCACGACGTGTCCTTGGGCGCGGTCGACGAACTGTGGCAGTACGGCGGCGAAGAACACGATGGTCTTGGGGTTGGCGATCCCCACCGCGAACCCCTCCCACAGCGTGCGCAGACCGTCGGCCGTGGCCGCGTCACCGCAGAACGCGGCCTGCAGCGAACCCCGTTGCCGCCACGCCTTCACCCCCAGGTACACGAGGTAGGCGCCACCCGCCAGTTTCAGCGCCGTGAAGACCAGGACGGAGCGCTCCACGAGGGAACCGATACCCAGCGACACGGCCACGACGAGCACGTACGCGCCGATCGTGTTCCCCACGACGGTTGTCAGCGCGGCGCGACGCCCCTGCGCCAGCGCCCGCCCGATCACGAACAGCACGCTCGGACCGGGCACGACGATCAGCAGGAAGGACATGGCCGCGAAGGCAAGCAGTCGGTCGGTGGACACCATGGGGCCATGCAACACAGGGAGGGCCTACCAGTGCATCCCCTTTTCTCAGGGGGCGGCCGGACGACGCGGCCGGCGCCGTTCGTCATACTGCGCGCATGCACTTCGGGGTGGTCGTAGCGGTCCTTTACTGCGTGCAGTTCAGCCGGGAACTGGGGGAGAGCGAAGTCGAGCGCCTCGCTCGCATGATCCTGGAGCAGCCGTTCTACGACCTCACCACGGAGGAGGAGTACGCCTCGATCGAAGCGGCGCTCGCCGAGGAGTCCTGGGAGCGGGACCTGTCCTGGCAGCCGCACGACGAGCCGTCCGTACGGGACTTCCTGCGGCGCCTGCTGGAACATCTGGACGCGCTGAGGCCGTGGCAGGAGCCGCCGTTCCGCTCCCTCGGGCTGGACCGCTGGGAGGAGTACAAACGCGGGACACTGCTGGCTTACGTACGTCTGGACCTGCCGGGGAGGGACCCGATGCACGCGCACCAGGCCGACGTCACTGGTCGCCGGAGCGGCGCGGTGCTGTCATAAATAGGGAAGACGGCGTGGACGAGCCGGCAGGGGTGCGGAAGCCGGCGCGCCGCGCGTGGTCTGCCCGGGCGGTCCGGCCGCGGCCGCCCCGTCGCATAGCGGAGGAGGCCGATGCCATGCTGTACCGCCGCACGGTCGGTGACGTGATGACCGAGGAAGTCGTCACCTTCCGCCCCAGCACACCGTTCCAGGAGGTCGCCGCCCTGCTGGACGCGAACGACATCGTCGCGGCCCCGGTCGTCGACGACGACGGCGCTCCCGTCGGCGTGGTGTCCGCGTCCGACGTGCTGCGGCACGAGACCGGCATGCCCGATCCGCAGGGTCAGGACGGGAACGACGAGCGCTCCTGGGGCAAGGCCCGGGCCCGAACCGCGGGCGCGCTCATGAGCAGCCCCGTCTTCACCGCCCGCGCCGACTGGACGATCCCCCGGGCCGCGCGGGAACTCCGCAGGCGGCACGTCAAGCAGCTGCCGGTGGTCGGCGACGACGGGCTCCTCACCGGCATCGTCACCCGCAGCGACCTGCTCGATGCCTTCATCCGCGCCGACGCCGAGGTCCGCAGCGAGGTTGAGCAGGACGTCCTGGGGCGCATCCTCGGCCTCGACGAGGGCACCGTCGCGGTCGAGGTCCGGGACGGGGTCGTCACCCTTCGGGGACACGTCCCGGAACCGCGTCTCGTCCCGGTCGTCGTGGGCCTCTGCCAGGGCGTCGACGGTGTCGTCGCCGTGGACGCCCACCTCGCCGCCGCCCGGGCGGGCTGAGTGTTCTGCCCCCGGGAGGGCCGACCACCAGGTGCAGTCGAGCAGATACCGGCACGAGACCGCCCCTGCCCACCCACGATCACTCTCAGCGGATGAGCGAGGCCCCGCTGGAGGAGGCCGAGCCCGCGCTCAGCCGTCGCCAGGTGACCAAGAAGCCGCTGCTGATGCGGGAGGTCGACGACAAGGTGGTGCCGCCGTACTGGCGCAAGGCGGTGTACGCGAACAAGGATCTGCCGCAGGGCGCGGTGGACCGCGACGCCTACGTGGTGTGCGTGCTGGAGCAGCTGTACGGGCGCTGGTCAGCCAAGCCATCTTCGCGTCCTCCTCGCACCGCTTCCTGTGCTTCCTGTGCGGCTTCAGCCGCTCGGCCAACGCGGGGCGGTGTGCGGCCGGAAGCATGTGATGGTTCGCGCCGTCGAGGTGGAAAGGGAGCCCGGGCGTGTCACCGGGGCACCGGGCCACGGGGTCACCCGGTCACCGGGTCCGGTGAGACGGTGAAACCGCGTCTCGGCGAAAAATGATTGAGATGGCAACCTTTCCGCTCTGACTGGCCACTTAGGGGTGTACCGACGAGGGCGAGCCGTGGTCAGCGGCGCTACGCCTTCTGTGTCAACACCCGATCGGAGCCCCACGTGTCACAAGACGACCCGAGATCCGCCGAGCAGCCGATGCCTCGGGGTCGCACGCCCCGCCGTAGCCGGATGCTCCGGCATTTTGTCGTGGGGGCGGTGGCGGTGCTCGCCGCCTCGGCCGGTGTCGGCGCCCTGGCGCCCAGCGCGGGCGCCGCGCCGACCGTCGGCATCAGTGTGGATGCCGGTACCTCCTTGGGCACGGTGCCCAGCAGTGGTGTCGGCCTCAACACGGGCTTCGGCGACGAGCACATGGGGGACGCCAAGGTGTCATCGCTGATGAAGGCCGCGGGAGTTCGGCAGCTGCGCTTTCCCGGCGGCTCCGGCGCGGACGTATACCACTGGAAGACCCACACCTCCGGCGACGGCAGCGGCTGGATCCCCTCCAACACCGACTTCGACCACTTCATGGCCACCGCGAAGAGGGTCGGCGCCCAGCCGATCCTGACCGCGAACTACGGTTCCGGTACCCCCCAGGAGGCCGCCGACTGGGTCAAGTACGCCAACGTCGACAAAGGTTACGGCGTAAAGTACTGGGAGATCGGCAACGAGGTCTACGGCAACGGGCACTACGGCGACGGCAAGGGCTGGGAAACCGACAACCACGCCGACAAGAGCCCGAAGGAGTACGGGAAGAACCTCGTCGCCTACTCGAAGGCGATGAAGGCCGTGGACCCGAAGGTGAAGATCGGAGCGGTGCTCACCACCCCCGGCTACTGGCCGGATGCGGAGAAGGCTCCCGGTGACACCGCCGACTGGAACAACACGGTGCTCTCCATCGCGGGAAGCTCGATCGACTTCGTCATCGTCCACTGGTATCCGGGCGGCACCACCACGGACGACCTGCTGAACACCCCCACCCGGATCGCCGGTGTCAGGTCCTCGCTGCGCTCGCTGATCGCCAAGTACACGGGCTCGCGCGCCGCTTCGGTGGAGATCGCGGTCACCGAGAACGGCGCCGTCGGTTCGCCCGCCCAGACCAGCCAGGCCGCGGCCCTGTTCGCGTCGGACACCTACATGACCTGGTTCGAGCAGGGCGCCACCCACGTGGACTGGTGGAACCTGCACAACGGCACGGACCAAGCACCCACCACCGTCCACGGCGAGACCGACTACCAGGACGGGGGTGTGCTCTCCGCCGGAACCTGCGCCGGGGGGAAGTGCGAACCGCCGCGCGACACACCCTTCCCCACCTACTGGGGCATCCGCTCGCTGACCGCACTGGCGCAGCCTGGCGACACCATGGTCAAGTCGTCCTCGCGCAACTCGTCGGTTGCCGTGCACGCGGTGCGGAGCAGCAAGGGCGGTCTGAACGTCATGCTGATCAACAAGAGCCCGAAGAACGCGGCGCAGGTGTCGCTCTCGTACGCCGGATTCACCCCGGCCGCAGGGGCGGTCACGACCGTTTCGTATGCCAAGGGAGACACCGCCCTGACGACGGCGAAGCGGGGCACGGCGGTCGCACAGAAGCTGCCGCCGTACTCGATCACGACTCTTCAGCTGAAGCCCGCGTCGGGGACTGCCGGCGCTGACAAGCCGTCGCCCGCCCCCACGCCGACCGTCCCCACGCCGGTTGTCTCCGCCGCCGGCACGACCGGCACCCGTGCGCAGGCGGAGAACGGCGCACCCGTCGGCCGGCCGACCCCGAGCAGCACGTCCGGCGACCTGGCTTCCACCGGGGCGAACAACGCTGTTGTCACGTACAGCGCCCTCGGTGGCCTGCTGGTCATCGCTGCCGGCGGCGCGCTGGTGCTTCGCGGACGTCGCCGCAGGGGTTTGCACGGGAAGTGAGACCGCGTGAGTGACTGACGGCCCGGCAGCAACGCCACCCACCCGTGGCGTGCGCGCCGGGCCGTCGGCCTCCGCGCCGGCGTCGGCGGTCAGGAAACAAACAAGGCCCGGGTCGTTGACCTGGACCTGGCCTGCCTCGGCACCGGTCCCGACCCGTGGGGCGGCCCACCGGCACGACTTCAGCCGAGGCGATCACCGTCGTGTGCACGCACACGCCGGGTTTGGGGGTGACGGTCGTCTACTACTTCCGTGATCCACAGGTGGTAGATCCGCAGGCCCGTGGTTCAACAGCCCCTCAATCCTCCAGATCCACCCGCACCGTCAGCAGATTCGTGCCGACCGCCCGCACCGCTGCGCTGTTCATCCGCGGCAGAGACCTGAGACGGGCACGCGCGTTGTCCTCGGGCAGCAGATGCGCGGTTCCGTGGTGCCAACGGCCCTTGATGCGGACCCGGACTCTCGGGTCCGCCTGGATGTTCCGTACGTACTGCGACTTCTCGCCGTACTCGGAGACGATCCAGAACTGGTCCCCGACCCGGCTTCCGCCGAGTGGGGTCCGGCGCGGCTGTCCCGACTTTCGCCCCGTGGTCTCGAGGAGCGTCTGAAAGGGCAGTCGTCTGGACAGCGGGTTGGCGACCCATCGTTGGAGCGATGTGACGGCGCGGAACTTGAGATCGTGGAAGCGCGACATAAGGCCCTGGTCCTTCTCGTCGGTGACCCGAGAAGTCTCCCAGGCGCCCCCTACCGCCCCAAGAAGATGGGGTTCGTGAACGCCGCCAGTGCCCCCGGCAGCGGTGCCACCGCCGCCTCGTGGCGCAGTTCCGCCCGTACGTACGCCGCGTACTGGGCCGTCGTACGCCACTCCACCGTGCCGGAGCCCGAGACCGGCAGGACGGGGCTGGTGTGCAGGACGCCCTGGTCCGTGACGAAGCGGGCCGTGCAGCGGGGCGCGCCGGAGACCTCCAGGCGGACTGTGACCGGGTCGTCGCGGTCCACCTTCAAACGGCCGCCGATACCGGCGTGTTCGCCCTTTGGGCCGTACGCGGTGAAGCCGAGCGAGACCGACTTGGACTCGGCGATGTAGGAGCGGCCCGCCTTCAGGCCCTCCTGGATGGCCTCGCGGGTGAGGTCGTCGGCGAGGACGACCGTCTGCGGGGTGCCGACGGGGTCAGGGGGGCGGTGGGCGTCGCTGTTGCCCATTGCCGGGATCCAGCCGCGGCCCTCCCGGACCGACGCGACCAGCATGCCGTCCCAGTCGGCCAGAGAGACCTCGTCGTCGGGCCCGTACGGGCCGTTCCACACCTCGACCACGTCCGCCTCGCCGAAGCCGAACTTCCAGTTGCAGCCGATGCACGTGGCGTGCGGGTGGGCGGGCACGACCAGGCCTCCGGAGCGGCGGATCTCGCGCGCGTACTTGCCGAAACGGTTGTCGCGGGCGCGGTAGCGCCAGTCGATGAACGTCCCGGGGTCCGTGCCGAGCGCGACGACATGGCCGTTACGCGTCGTGACCTCCTCGCCCATCATCACCAGCAGGTCGTCGCCCGCCACGTCGGCCCAATGGGCGTGCGCGGCATGGGTGTTGTGCTCGGAGGTGTTGATGAAGTCCAGTCCGGCCTCGCGGGCGAGGGCCGCGATCTCCGCGGGGGTACGGCGGCCGTCCGAGTACCAGGAGTGCAGGTGGCAGTCGCCGCGGTACCAGGCGCGGCCCCTGCCCTTGGCGCGTGTGGGCGGGTACTTCGGCTTCACCACGGCGCCGGGTTCGCCGTAGGTGAGCGTGATGGTGATCTCGTACGGGAGTCCCTGCGGGGCCACGGTGTAGGGGCCGAGCGCGATGTACCAGGTGCCCTCGCGGACCGGGCCGGGGATGTAGCCGGGCGTGGCGTCGTCGGCGCGGATGAAGAACTCCGTGCGTGCCCCGCCCGACCAGCCGCGGAAGCCCTTGCCACCCAGTTCCGTGCCGCGCTGGTCGAAGATGCCGATGTCGAGCGCGTTGCCCGCGGTGCCGGCCGGAACGGAAGGCTTCTCGTAGGTGTACGCGACCTTGATCTCCCGTACGCCGTCGGGAACTTCGACCGGCAGATACACGAAGTCGGGTGAGCCGGTGGGCAGTGTGCCGCGCACCGTCCTCGTCTCGTGGTCCGCTGCTGCGTCGGCGGCCTCGCTCGGGAAACTCACGCTTCCCAACGTAAGCGCGGCGGCGGCTCCCGTCACGAACAGGGCACGTCTGCCGATTCCGTGGTCGTCCTCGCACATGCTGCTGCTCCCAAGGTGTGGGTGTGGCAGGGGATGACACGTACCAGCTTCGTATTGAGCCGTGAACTCCTGTGCAAGGGAAGGGAATCGGCAGCTTTCATCGGCGCTTCCGGGGAGCGCTTCCCATGGCTTCCGAGGCGTTTCCGAGGTGCTTTGGAGGCACGCGTCGTGGGCGCGTCCGACCGGCCGGTATGGACTCCAGGCGTTTGTCGGGTTAGGAAGGCCTCATGCGGATCTCCACCACGATCTTCCTCACCGACGAGACGATCAGCCCGACCCGGCTCGCCGCCGAGCTGGAGCAGCGCGGTTTCGCCGGGCTCTACCTCCCCGAGCACACGCACATCCCGGTCGAGCGGACGACGCCGTACCCCGCGGGCGGTGAGCTGCCGCCCGAGTACGGCCGCACCCTCGACCCCTTCGTCGCGCTCGGCCAGGCGGCGGCGGTCACCACGGGGCTCGGTCTCGGCACGGGCATCACCCTCGTCGCCCAGCACGACCCCATCGACCTCGCCAAGCAGATCGCGACCCTCGACCACGTCTCCGGCGGCCGCTTCACGCTCGGCATCGGCTTCGGCTGGAACGTGGAGGAAGCCGCCGACCACGGCGTCGACTGGCGTACGCGGCGGGAGCTGGGCCGGGACCGGATGGCGCTGATGCGGGCGCTGTGGTCGCCGGAACCGACCCCGTACGAGGGCGACTTCGGGTCTGTACGCGCCAGCTACGCCTATCCCAAACCCGTACAGAAGCCGCGCGGGCCGGTCGTCGGGCCGCGCACGCTGATCGGGGGAGCGGCCGGGCCGAAGCTCTTCTCGCACATCAGCGAGTACGCGGACGGCTGGCTGCCGATCGGTGGCCGCGGGCTGACCGAGTCGATGCCGGTCCTGCGGTCCGCCTGGGCCGAGGCGGGCCGCGACCCCGAGGCGCTCCAGGTCGTGCCGTACGCCGTGCTGCCCAGCTCCGGCAAGCTCGCGCACTACGCGGACCTCGGCATCGAGGAAGTCGTGCTGCAACTGCCGCCGGCCGGGGAGGCGGAGGTACTGCGCGTGCTGGACGACTACGCGAAGTACGTGTAGTGGGGTATGGGGCCGGGCCGCGCTACTTGTGACACGGCCCCAGGAGTGCCTGATCAATGCGACCGTATGCTCGAAGGATGACGACTTCCGCGAGCTCCGGAACCGGGCCCACCGCGAACGCCATGCGGAGGGCCCTCAAACGCGCCCGGGACGGCGTCGCGCTCGATGTCACCGAGGCGGCCGTGCTGCTTCAGGCGCGCGGCGAGGACCTGAACGACCTGGCGGCGTCGGCCGGGCGGGTGCGGGACGCGGGCCTGGAGGCCGCGGGACGTGCCGGCGTCATCACGTACTCGAAGAGCGTCTTCGTCCCGCTCACCCGGCTGTGCCGCGACAAGTGCCACTACTGCACCTTCGTCACCGTCCCCGGCAAGCTGCGGCGGGCCGGGCACGGGATGTTCATGTCGCCGGACGAGGTGCTCGACATCGCGCGGCGCGGGGCCGAACTCGGCTGCAAGGAAGCCCTGATCACCCTCGGCGACAAGCCCGAGGAGCGGTGGCCCGAGGCGCGGGAGTGGCTGGACGCGCACGGGTACGACGACACCATCGCGTACGTCCGCGCCATCTCCATCCGGATCCTGGAGGAGACGGGGCTGCTGCCGCACCTCAACCCCGGTGTCATGTCGTGGACCGACTTCCAGCGGCTCAAGCCCGTCGCGCCCAGCATGGGCATGATGCTGGAGACCACCGCCACGCGGCTGTGGTCCGAGCCGGGCGGCCCGCACTACGGCTCGCCCGACAAGGAACCGGCGGTGCGGCTGCGGGTGCTGGAGGACGCGGGGCGGTCGTCCGTGCCGTTCACCAGCGGTCTGCTGATCGGGATCGGGGAGACGTACGAGGAACGCGCCGAGTCGCTGTTCGCGCTGCGCAAGGTCTCGCGGGCCTACCACGGCATCCAGGAGCTGATCATCCAGAACTTCCGCGCCAAACCGGACACGGCGATGCGCGGGATGCCGGACGCCGAGCTGGACGATCTCGTCGCCACGGTGGCCGTCGCACGGCACATCATGGGTCCTTCCGCCTGCCTCCAGGCGCCGCCCAATCTCGTGGACTTCGAGTACGGGCGGCTCATCGGCGCCGGAATCGACGACTGGGGTGGCGTCTCACCGCTGACCATCGACCACGTCAATCCGGAGCGGCCCTGGCCGCAGATCGACCAACTCGCCGAGCAGTCGTCGGCGGCCGGCTTCGAACTGCGTGAACGGCTGTGTGTGTACCCGGAGTTCGTACAGCGCGGCGAGCCCTGGCTGGATCCCCGGCTGCTGCCGCACGTACGGGCCCTGGCCGACCCGGAGACCGGCCTGGCGAATCCCGACGCCGTCGTCCAGGGCCACCCGTGGCAGGAGCCGGACGAGGCGTTCACCGCGTCGGGCCGTACGGATCTGCACCGGACCATCGACACCGAGGGGCGTACGGGCGACCGCCGGAACGACTTCGACGAGGTGTACGGCGACTGGGAGGAGCTGCGGGAGGCGGCGGCGCCCGGGATGGTGCCGTCGCGGATCGACACGGACGTACGGGCGGCGCTCGCCACGGCGGCCGACGACCCGACGCGCCTGACCGACGACGAGGCGCTGGCCCTGCTGCACGCCGACGGCCCGGCGCTGGACGCCCTCACCCGGATCGCGGACGACGTCCGCAGGTCGGCGGTCGGCGACGACGTCACGTACATCGTGACGAGGAACATCAACTTCACCAACGTCTGCTACACCGGCTGCCGTTTCTGCGCCTTCGCCCAGCGCCGCACGGACGCCGACGCCTACACGCTGTCCATGGAACAAGTCGCCGATCGCGCCCAACAGGCGTGGGACGTCGGGGCAGTCGAGGTCTGTATGCAGGGCGGGATCCACCCCGACCTGCCCGGCACCGCGTACTTCGACATCGCGCGGGCGGTGAAGGAGCGCGTCCCGGGGATGCATGTTCACGCCTTCTCGCCGATGGAGGTGGTGAACGGCGCGACCCGTACCGGGATGTCGATCCGCGAATGGCTGGCCGCCGCCAAGGAGGCCGGCCTCGGCTCCATCCCCGGCACGGCCGCCGAGATCCTCGACGACGAGGTCCGCTGGATCCTGACCAAGGGCAAGCTGCCCACGGCGACCTGGATAGAGGTGGTGACGACCGCGCACGAGCTGGGTATCCGCTCCTCGTCCACGATGATGTACGGGCATGTGGACCAGCCCCGCCACTGGCTCGGCCACTTCCGGACTCTGTCGCGGATCCAGCAACAGACGGGCGGTTTCACGGAGTTCGTGACGCTGCCGTTCATCCACACCAACGCGCCCGTGTATTTGGCGGGCATCGCGCGCCCCGGCCCGACCATGCGCGACAACCGCGCGGTGACGGCGATGGCGAGGCTGCTGCTGCACCCCTATATCCCCAACATCCAGACGAGTTGGGTGAAGCTGGGGGCGGAAGGGGCGGCCGAGATGCTCCGCTCGGGCGCGAACGACCTCGGCGGCACGCTGATGGAGGAGACCATCTCGCGTATGGCGGGCTCGTCGTACGGCTCGTACAAATCCATCAAGGACCTGATCGCGGTGGCTGAGGCGGCGGGCCGTCCGGCGCGTCCGCGCACGACGCTGTACGGGGAGGTCCCGGAGGAACGGCAGCGGGCGGCGTCGGCTTCGGACGGGCATCTGCCGGAGCTGCTGCCGGTGTTGGACTGAGACGGGACTGAGCTGTCCCACCGAGCAGGGGGAGGAGGTGCGTGCCCGTGCCCACCCGACGAAGGCCGCCTCGACGACGGCTGTCCCCATGGGCCTGGGTCACCGCGCTGACCCTCGGTGCCGTCGTGGTGGTCGCCGTCCTGGCCGTACGCGCCGAGCAGGCGGCCCAGCCGAAGCCGACGGCTTCCGCAAGTCCTTCCGCCTCGGCAAGCCCGTCCGCACCGGTGGCGGTTCCGGACGGCTCGGGCACGGGGCGGCGCATCGTCTACTCCCTCGGCCAGCGGCGGGTATGGCTGGTCGACTCCGGCAAGGACGCCCGCCGTACGTTCACGGTGTGGCCGGGCTCGGTGAGCCCACTGCCCGGCACGTACACGGTCACGTTCCGCAATGCCTCCGCGACCGGCTACGACGGGGTGCCGATCGAGAACGTCGTCTACTTCTCCACCCGCTCCGGCGTCTCGATCGCCTTCTCCAACGCCGAGGACGGCTCGTCGCCGCCGCCCGCCGCAGGAGTCGAGACGGGGGGAATCCGCGTGCGCGCGGCCGACGGGGACGCCATCTGGGATTTCGGTGCGACGGGGACGACGGTTTCGGTGGTCGAGTAGGCGTCCGGCGGAAGAGCAGTTCCGGTTATCGCTCGGTGTCCTTGGGCGGAGGCGGGGCTGTGTGACCCCAACGTCACCTCGTTCGGCTGACGTCACCGCCCCCCGTCGCACGCCCCGCCGCCCCCGGCAGATGCACCACCAGCAGCACAACCCCGCTCAGTACGAAGACCCGGAGGGCCGCGTCCAGGCCGTTCCAGTCCTCCGACTGCCACATGGAGAACCACTCGCCGCCGATGGCGATGAAGCCGGCGCCGAAGAGGAGCATCGTCATGAGCAGGCCGGCCGTGCTCGCGCGGCGGGCGCGGGTGAGGTCCATGCTGCGCAGGCCCGTGCCGTAGAGGGCTGTGGCGGTGATGAGGACGAGGGCGGCCAGGGTCTCCCAGGCGATGATGGCGACGTAGGCGATGTCCTGGAGGGTGCGGGACTCGATCGCACGCCACATCAGGTCGTCGTCCTTGAAGGTGGTGTCCATGGCCAGGACATGGCGTACGAACTGCTGGTTCGTGCCGTAGTCGGTGATGTTGCCGAACGCGACCAGCGCCATGTAGAGGGCGACCGTGCCGGTGAGCAGGGCCGCCGTGACGGGGAGTGCCCGTCCGCCTCCGGTCTTCGTCATGAAAGTCCCCCTGAAGTCCCCAATGGAATCCCCCTGAAAGTCCCGCTGTGATGGGTCAAGTCCCTTGAGGAACAAGGGCGTTGGCCTCTCGTCTATTCCCCGCTTCCGCCGTCTTCCCACTGGGTTGCGCGCACCTCGCACTGCTGCACGTTCCCGCCCAGAATTCGTAAACCGTTCCGGCCCTCAACCGACTGTTCCCGTTCGATTACAGTGCTGAGCTGTCTGCCGTACGGGACGGCAGCCGTACGGGACGGGATCTTCAGGAGGCCTCGGTGGGTGCGACATCCGGTGCCGTCTGGGGGCGTGCCGAGCAGCAGGACTTCCGTAGCCGGGTGCGGGGCACCCTGCTGGGCGCGGCCCTCGGTGATGCGCTGGGCTCGCCGGTCGGGGGCCTCTCGGTGGACGAGATTCGCGTGGAGTACGGCCCGGAGGGTGTCATCGACCTGCCCTTCGGCCACGGCAGCCGCGGCGCCGTCTCGCATCTGACCCAGCTCACCCTCTTCAGCCTCGACGGGCTCATCCGTGCCCAGGTCCGCCGGGACACGGGCGCCTGGCACCCGCCGACGGACCTGCACCGCGCGTATCTGAGATGGGCGGCCACGCAGCACGACTGGGGCCCCGACGAGCGCCGCAAGGAGGACGGCTGGCTGGCCCGCGAGGAGTGGCTGTACGCACGCCGAAACCCGGCCCGCGCCTGCCTGATCGGCCTCGCCGACGACGTGATGGGCACCCTGGACGCCCCCAAGAACCTGGAGGAAATGGGCGCCGAGGCCGCAGCCCGTTCCGCGCCCTTCGGGCTGCTCGTCGGCTGGGAGCCGCAGCTGGTGATGCAGCTCGCCGTCGAGTGCGCGGCGCAGACCCACGGCCACCCCACCGCCTACCTGTCGGCAGGCGCGTACGCCCTGATCGTGCACGGACTGGCCCGCGGCGAGAGCCTCGACGCCGCCGTACAGCGCTCGCTGCAGTTGCTCGCCGACTGGCCGGGGCAGCAGCCGGTGACCGACGCTCTCCAGTACGCGCTGGGTGCCGTACGACAGGGCATGCCCACGCCGGCCCGGATCGAGGAGCTGGCCGGGGCCGGTACGGCGGAGGGGCTGCTGTCGGTCGCCGTGTACTGCGCGCTGGTCGGCGAGGACACCCGGCACGGGCTGTGCCTCTCGGTGAACCACGGCGGCCCCTCGGGCGCCGCCGGAGCGCTCACCGGCGCCCTGCTCGGCGCCCTGCACGGCGAGACGGCCCTCCCACCGGCCTGGCTCGCCGAACTGGAGGGCCGCCCCACGATGCTCGTCCTCGCCGACGACTTCGCGATGGAGATGACCCAGGGGCCCGCGCTGCACGGTCCGGCGGGGTCGTCGCCGGGGTGGCTGGCCCGGTATCCGCGGGTCTAGGGGACTTCTCAGTCCTTCACCGGCGCCCCCACCACGTCGTCAGCCGCCCCCGCCGGAGTCGGGATCGCCGCAGTCGCCGAACCCGGGCCGCCGTCGTCATCGTTGTTGATCTTCGCGAGTACGGCGTCGCGCTCCGGGGTGTCCTCCGGCTTCA
Source organism: Streptomyces vastus (assembly GCF_039532825.1). Classification (NCBI taxonomy): domain Bacteria; kingdom Bacillati; phylum Actinomycetota; class Actinomycetes; order Kitasatosporales; family Streptomycetaceae; genus Streptomyces; species Streptomyces vastus. The sequence continues at coordinate 35,877 of NZ_BAAASJ010000098.1, read as the reverse complement.
CGTACCCGATGAGGATGTAGAGGACCAGCGAGACGGCGAGCGGGACCGAGACCTGGTACTGGAGCGGGACGCCGCCGTCGACGTTCCAGTGGATCGGGTAGTTGACCAGCCAGAAGGTGACGAGGCCGACGCCCCAGCTGATCAGCGCGGCCGTCGGGCCGCTCTTGCGGAACCAGGGCAGCAGGCCCAGCATCAGCGGGATCGCGATCGGGCCCATCAGACCGGCGACCCACTTGATGACGACCGTGATGATGTCGCCGAAGAAGTCGGAGTTGACCTGCGTCGCGATGGCCATCGACAGACCGAGGAACAGCAGCGTGGCCCAGCGCGCGGCCAGCAGCCCCGTCCGGGTGTCCCACTCGCGCACCTTCCGCGAGACGGCGGGCATGATGTCGCGCGTGACGACGGCGGCGATCGCGTTGGCGTCCGACGAACACATCGCCATCGTGTGCGAGAAGAAGCCCACGATCACCAGGCCCAACAGGCCGTGCGGCAGCAGCTGTTCAGCCATCAGCGCGTACGAGTCGGCCGGCACGTCCGTCTGGATGATCAGCGGCGCCACCCACATCGGGAAGAACAGCACCAGCGGCCAGACCAGCCAGAGCACGGCGGACAGGGAGGCCGAGCGCGTGGCGGACTTCGCGGAGTCCGTGGCCATGTAGCGCTGGGCCTGGTTCCACATGCCGCCGTTGTACTCGAAGGTCTTGATGAAGAGGTACGCGATCAGGAAGACCATCATGTACGGGCCGGCCAGCGGCTTGGTGTGCCCGTCCAGCGCGGGCTCGTCCCAGACGCTCCACAGCGTGCTGAAGCCGCTCAGCTCGACCATGACGGCGATCAGCATCGCGATACCGGCGACGAACTGGATGATGAACTGCCCGAGTTCGGTCAGCGCGTCCGCCCACAGGCCGCCGACGGTGCAGTAGACGGCCGTCACCGCACCGGTGATGAGGATGCCCATGTTGAGCGAGACCCCGGTGAACACCGACAACAGCGTGGCGATCGCCGCCCACTTGGCACCCACGTCCACGATCTTCAGCAGGACGCCGGACCAGGCGAGGGCCTGCTGCGTCGGCAGGTTGTAACGGTTCTTCAGATACTCCAGCGGCGACGACACATGCAGCCGTGCGCGCACCCGGTTGAGCCGGGGCGCGAAGAGGCGGGCGCCGATGGCGATGCCGATGGCGATGGGGAAGGACCAGGTGACGTAGGAAGTGACGCCGTAGGTATAGGCGATGGCCGCGTAGCCCGTGAACATCACCGCGCTGTAGCCGGACATGTGGTGCGAGATGCCGGACAGCCACCACGGCATCTTGCCGCCGGCGGTGAAGAAGTCGCTGACGTTGCCGACGCGCTTGTGGGACCAGACGCCGATCGCGACCATCACACCGAAGTAGCCGATCAGCACGGTCCAGTCGAGACCGTTCATATGCCCCCCTCTTAGGGTCCCTCTCAGGGTCGTGAAGCGCCCGCTCATCGTCAGTTCGCTGACATGGCGGCGACAACGGCCCGTACCGTCAAGAGGAGGTAAAATAGTTCTGCTTACTGACCTCGGTTCATGTGGCTGAACGCGTCGAAAGGGGCGCAAGAAAGGGGCTAGCGCATCAGCTCCCCCGCGTTGACCAGCAGAGACTGCCCGGTGATCGCCCGCGCCCGGTCCGATGCCAGGAACACCGCGGCGTCGGCCACGTCTGAGTCCGTAGCCAGCTCCGGGAGCGCCATACGAGAGGTCAGCCGCTCCAGCACCTCGGCCTCCGGCACTCCCTCGGTATGCGCCGAGAACTGGACATACGCCTCGACCGGCGGCCCCCACATCCACCCCGGCAGCACGGTGTTCACCCGAATCCGGTGCGGCCCCAACTCCCTTGCCAGGGAGTACATCGCGGACGTCAGCGCGCCCTTCGAGGCCGCGTACGCCATCTGCCTGACCTGCGTGGGAGCGGCGACGGCCGACTGCGTCCCGATGAAGACCACGGACCCGCCGCGGTCCTTCAGTGCGGGCAGACAGGCGCGGGTCGTCCGCAGCGTGCCGAGCAGGTTCACGTCGATGACGGACTGCCAGGTGGCGAAGTCCGCGTCCTCAAGGCCGCCGAAGTAGCTGTCCCAGGCGGCGACATGAACGACGGCGTCGAGCCGCCCGAACCGCTCGACCGCGAGCGCGGCCAGCGCCTCGCACTGCCCCTCGTCGGTGATGTCGGCCGAGCGAAAGGCGGTGCGCGTGCCGTCGGGATCGATCTCCGCCGCCGACTTGGCGAGATTCGCCTCCGTGCGCGCCCCGAGCACGGCGTTGCCCCCGTCCCGTACGACCGCCGCCGCGACCTGATGACCAAGCCCGGCGCCGACTCCCGAGACGATCACGGTTCTGCCCGCGAGCAGTGACATACCGAGGCCTCCCTGACTCTGGCGGATTGTCTGACGGAGCGTCAGAGTATGGGCGTCCGCCGGAGGAAGGAAGGGGAGCGGCATGAGTGAGGAGACCCGCAGCGAGGGGACCCGCAGCGAGGTGTACGCGGAGTTGGCCGCCGTGGGCCCGTATGGCGTCCACCCGGGCCATGCCCTGATCACCATGGTCGAGCCGCATCCGGGCCATGAGTACGCGTACAACCGATGGTACGAGGATGATCACTACTACGCCGGCGCGATGGCGATGCCCTGGATGTACGCGGGCCGCCGCTGGGTCGCCACCCGCGACCTCCAACTCCTGCGCTATCCCGAGAAGTCGGCGGTCGCCCAGCCGGTCACCGCCGGCTGCTACATCTCCACGTACTGGGTCACGGACGGCCGCTACGACGACCACATGAAGTGGACCGTCGGCATCAACAAGCGGCTCAATCGCGACGGCCGGGTCTATCAGGACCGTACGCACGTCTTCACGGCGTTCCAGGACCACGAGGCGACGGTGTACCGGGACGGGGCGGCGGGTCCGCGCGACTTCCACGCGCTGGACCATCCGTATGCGGGGCTGGTCGTGGAGGTCATCGATGCGGAAGGGCAGGAACGGCGGGCCGAGTTGCTGGAGTGGCTGCGCTCCCGGCACCTGCCGAAGCGGCTCGCGGGCTCGCCCGCCGCGATGGTCACGATCTTCCGGCCGACTCCGCTTCCCAGCGACCGTATGTCGTATGTGAAGCAGGTCGAAGGGGTCGATACGCGGCTGACGTTGCTGTGGTTCCTGGAGGTGGACCCCAGGGAGTGCTGGGAGGGGTACTTCACGGGGCTGGAGGAGCCGGTGGCGGAGGCGGGGCTGGGGAAGGTGGAGTTGGTGGCTCCGTTCATTCCTACGGTGCCGGGGACGGATCGGTACGTGGATCGCCTGCGGTGAGCTGCCGGGCGTACCGGCCAAAGTGCGGCCCCCTCGGCTGGTGACGGCGGCCAGTCGAGAGGGCTCTTGCTGTGGTTCCTTATGGAGTTGGTTCGGCCAGTGGGCGGCCGAGAGTCAGGGACCCTCGGGTCTCACTGCTTGACCGATGTCACGAAGACACTCCATGCCTGGGCCGGGAAGGCCAGGGTCGGGCCCTCGGGGGCCTTGGAGTCACGGACGGCGAGGGCCGAGAGGGTGGGTGACTTGACCTCGACGCACGCGCTGTTCGGGGAGGAGTACGAGGACTTCGTCCATGTCTTCGTGGCGCCTTGCAGAATTGCCATGTTCGCTCCGATGGTGAATCGCTGGCCGAGGTCACCGGGCCATTGGGGCCACAGCGCAGTTCGCGCCAACTTTGTTGATCGAGTGGCGTGATCGACGCTACTCGCCAACTTCCTCGCCCGGAGGAGCTGTTCACTCGTCCGGGTGGCATATTCCATCCGAACCTTCTGCTCGGGCGCGCTTTGGTATATCCTGCGCCCTTTCAGTCCAGACCGCTTCCGCGGGCGTACTCCTTCGCGATGTCGGCGATGATCTGCCGCGACTGCTCGGGGTTGAGCGCCTGGGCCCGCAGATGCTCGTACATGAGGCTGTACTTCTGCACGTCCGGCGCCTTCTCCAGATACAGGTCGCTGGTGACACCCTCGATGTACACCACACTCGAATCGGCCGCGTCGGCGAACTCCAGGATCGCGTACTGCCCCGCCAGACCGGAGTGCGCACCGACGTCGAACGGCAGTATCTGCACGGTGATATGGGGGAGCTGGGCCATCTCGTTGAGGTGCTCCAACTGCTCGCGCATCACGTTGTTGTCGCCGACCACGCGGCGCAGCGACGCCTCGTCCAGCACCACCCACAGGCGCAGCGGATCCTTGTCGGCGTTGATGCGCTCCTGCCGCCGCAGCCGGACCTGGACGCGCTTTTCGATCTCGGCGTCCGAGGACTCGGGGGATCCGCCGCGGACGATGGCCTCGGCGTAGGTGGGGGTCTGGAGCAGGCCGGTGACGATCTGGGGCTCGTAGACCCGCAGTGACTCGGCGTCGGTCTCCAGGCCGATGTAGACGCTGTACGGGATGTCCCCGAACGCGTGCCACCAGCCCTGCTGGCGCGAGGCCTTGGCCATTTCCATCAGGCCGTCGACCATTCGCTGGTCCTCGACCTCGTACACCCCGCACAGGTCACGGACGTCGCGCGGGCTGATGCTGCGCCGGCCGTTCTCCAGGCGGCTGATCTTCGACTGCGAGACGAGCAGGCGCTCGGCGACCTCCTCGGCGGTCATGCCCTTGAGCTCGCGGAGCCGGCGCAGCTCCTGGCCCAGCCGGCGTCGCCTGACGGTGGGATTGACATTGGACGCCACGGGACGTGCACCTCCGGCTGCGTACGGCCTGTACTTTGCGTGTCTGCTGTTGAGCAGATTGCCACCAAGGTGCTTGCCAGCGCTGGGAAACAGCGCAAGCGCTCCGCTGGAAGTGCCCGTGCGCCACCTGCGGGTGCGTCGTGGCTGGGCGCTCGCAGGGGGACTCCCATCGCGGCGGAGCCGCATACGTCACAGCCCCGGGCCCCTAAGTGGCCTGCGGCCTCCTTTCGGGGCTCGGGGTTCGGGGCTCGGGGGGAAGCGCACCGGACTCTCGCCGGACTCGTTTCGCGATTGTCCGTACGTACGCGGACACATGGCCGCGCGGGGCGGCGGGCCGTGTCGTCGTCCGGACGTACGGCCTGCCACCCCGCGCGGCTCAGCGGCTCCCGAACCGGGTCTTGGGGACTTGCGGTGCGGCGCTGACGGTGGTGGTGCTGTGCTGCATTCTTGCCGTGTTGCCTTGCTGTGCCGTGGAACAGCGGCTCAGTGGGCCACGGCGCGCGCCATGGATCCTCGGCGCGGTTGCATCGGAACGCCCCGTGCGGGTTCCGGTGCAGGCCTGGCTCCGGCGGCGGCCTGGCGGCCGGGCGATGGGGCCGGGCTGCGGCGTGGCTGTGCGGCCACACCGTTCTGGACGTCCATCACGGCGTGTGCCACGAGGCCGCCCATGGGGTCGTGCCTGATCAGGTCCCGGAGGCGGGAGCGCGAGGAGCGCCCTTCGTTCCCCGGGTAGAGGTGCTTGCCCAGGCCGACGGCGTGCGCCAGCGCGGCCAGTGCGGCGGTCCGCGGGTCCGGCGGTACGCCGGTGCGGATCGCACTGTCCAGCCGGGCCTTGATCTCCCGGCTGATCTCCGTGTCCGTCGCTTGGTAGCGAGTCGTCGGAAGCACCCCGCACATCTGTCCCGCGACGGCATGGACCATGCCGCAGCGCTCCAGATGCGAGAGATATGTCTGGCGCAGCCCCAGTCGGGGCCCGCCAATCCAGTGAACGGCACGCACGGGAGCGCCACGCCTTCGCAGCAACTCCAACGCGCAGTCCAAAGTCGGATCTCCGGTCGGCCGTGGTGCTACCACGGCGATACGATCCCCGTCTGGGGCTATCCGTCCGGCCAGCGCCAGCTCCACTAGCTGTGCTCCGGCCAGACCAAGGTCGAGCGACTGCGGCTGTGCGGTGGTACCCGTGGTCGGGTCCAGCGCCAGCAGCAGAAGCTCCTCCGGAAGTGTTCTGCGGCTCCTGCCCATCCATGCCTCCCCGCGTGGATGAATGACAGGGTGACCCCTCTCACATCGGTCTGTCGAGGGTGCGTGACCGGAATGTAGTGGAACCGGTAGGTATGTCGTTCTCGTCTACCGCAGGGGTTAAGCCCGCACACAGGACACTGGTACATGGTTCGGACATCGATTCCGGGCGTCTGTTGGCGGCTCTTCAACGGTTCATGGTTCGGTTGGGCGCACGGTGAGTGGCGCATGGAGGAGGCATCGGTGACGGGCGAGTCCCCCGACAGGTCGAAGCAGCACGAGTCGTCGGCAGAACCGACGTCGGGGAGCACGGCTCCGGTTCCGGGCCCTGCCTCTCGAGGCTCTGGTGGGGGTGGCTCGGACGCGCGTCCCGCGCCGGGGGCGGATCCGCGGCTCGCGGTCGCCCGTGAGGCGGTGGCCGTCGCGAGGGTGGACACGGCCACGGCGGTGTTCTCCACGCGTGGGGTTGCGGACGTGTCGGCCTCCGGTGCCTCGGGTACGGACGCATCAGGGTCGGTTGCGTCGGATACGGCAGGGGCGGAGGTCTTGACTGCTGAGGGTTCCCCCGGGCGGGAGGACTCTGCGGCTGCTTCGGAAGCGGAGGATGCCGCGGAGGGTTCGGAGCCCGCGGCGAAGGACTCCAAGCCGGGTGACACCCGGCTGCGGGACGCTGTGGCGGCTTGGGTCGCGGGGGCGGATACCGGGGCTGAGGGCTCGGGTTCCGGTTCGGGCTCGGACGACCGTGAGTCGCGGGCCGGGGCGGAGAGTGACGGCGACGTCGAGGGCGACGGGGACGCGGCGGCTTCGGGCGATGAAGGTACGGCTCCGGAGGCGGGGGTCGGCGCCGAGGAGGCGCGTACGGACTCGGAGGCAGGTTCGGATTCCGCGGAGGGTTCGGACTCCGAGCCGGACGAAGCCGTCGCGGGGGACGACGCCCCCGGCGACGCGTCCTCGGCCACCTCGGCCGAGGACGCTGACGCGGAGCTTGCCTCCGGCACGGCAGTCGACGGTGACGCCGGGGAGGACCGCCACGCCGGCGGCTCCGAGGCCCGGCGTGCGGAGGATGCCGAGCGGCCGGACGACGAGGCGGCGGACGGTGCCGACCCGCGGTCGGCCGAGTCCACGGGCGAGGACGCCCCGGCGGGTGGCCGCGGCTCTGGTGCGGAGGAGTCGGCGACGGATGCCGCCTCCGGCGAGGACGCGTCTGGTGACGCGGAGGGCGCCGAGTCCACGGGCGAGGACGCCCTGGCGGGTGGCCGCGGCTCTGGTGCGGAGGAGTCGGCGACGGATGCCGCCTCCGGCGAGGACGCGTCTGGTGACGCGGAGGGCGCCGAGCTCTCGGGCGAGGACGCCCTGGCGGGTGGCCGCCGCACCGGTGCGGGGGAGGCTGAGGGGGACGCCGTCTCTGGCGGCGACGGGGAAGCTGTCTCGGCCGCCCTCAAGCGCGCTGACGTGGAGTCTGTCTCCGGCGCTGCTGCGGAGGGTGCTGCCGGTGACGTGGAGGACGACAGCCGTGCGGGCGGCTCCGACGCCGAGCGCGTAGAGGGTGCCGAGCCCTCGGGCGAGGACACCCCGGCCGAGGGCCGCCGCTCCGGTGCTGACGAGGAAGAGGCGGACGCCGGCCCTGACGGGGATGCCGTCTCGGCCGCCCTCAAGGACGCTGACGTGGAGTCTGTCTCCGGCGCTGCTGCGGAGGGTGCTGCCGGTGACGTGGAGGACGACAGCCGTGCGGGCGGCTCCGACGCCGAGCGCGTAGAGGAGGCCGAGCCCTCGGGCGAGGACACCCCGGCCGGTGGTCGTAGCGCAGACGCGGATGAGCCGGAGGCGGACGCCGTTCCCGGCGGCGAAGCCACTCCCGACCCCGGCCCCGACGCGGAGGCCGACTCCGCGCCCGCCCAGGACGCCGAGGACGCCCACGCGAAGCGTGATCCTCGTGCCGGTGGCGGTGACGCCCCGGCTGCCGGTCGGGACGTCGACGGCGAGCCCGGCACAGGGGCTGGTGAGGACGAGCCCAAGCGTCCCGTCGACCAGCCCACCGCCGCCTTCAAGGTGCGGGCGCCCGCTGTCGATCAGCCCACCACCACCCTCAAGGTGGGCGATGCCAAGCCGGACGAGAAGCCCGCTGCCGCCGAGCGTGAATCCGAGCGCACCAGCAAGTTCGTGGCGCTCAAGCCGCTTGATGGACCGGCTCCTCCCAGGGAGAAGCCGGCCGTTGCGCCTGAGGAGAAGCCCGCCGTTCCGCCCGCCGCCGAGACTGCCGCTATCGCGCAGGTCGGGCCGGAGCGGACCGCGCAGCAGCCTCTCCCGCCCAAGCCGCCGCTCGACCTGCTGGCGGAGCTGACGAACACGCCGCCGCCTCGGGAGACGCCGGTACGGACGATCGTGCGGCGGGTCAAGATCTGGACGCCGCTGGTCATCCTGCTGGCCGTGGTGTTCGCGGTGGTGCAGGCGGTACGGCCCCTGCCGACGCCCGCCCTCGCGCTGACCGCCGACAAGTCGTACACCTTCGAGGGCGACAAGGTCACCCTGCCGTGGCCCCAAGAGGGCCAGGGCTGGATGGACGTCAACGGCATCGGCACCGTCGACAATTTCGGCCAGCAGAAGCCCGTGGCCATCGGCTCCGTCGCCAAGGCCATGGTCGCGTACGTGATCCTCAAGGATCACCCGCTGAAGCCCGGCGACGAGGGCAAGAACATCCCCGTCGACGCGAAGGCCGAGACGGAGGGCGGTTACGACAAGGACGGCGAGTCCACGCTCAACACCATCAAAGAGGGCGACACCCTCACCCAGCGGCAGGCGCTCGCGGCCATCATGATTCCGTCCGCGAACAACGTCGCGCGGCTGCTGGCCCGTTGGGACTCCAACGGCTCCGAGGAGGCGTTCGTCAAGAAGATGAACGACGCCGCCGCGGACCTCGGGATGAAGAACACGAAGTACACCGACCCGTCCGGTCTGAAGGAGTCCACCGTCTCCACCGCCGAGGACCAGGTGAAGCTCGGCAACGAGCTGGTCCAGATGAAGGCGCTGACGGACATCACCAAGCTGCCCACCTGGAAGGACCCCTCGGGCCGGGAATGGCAGAACTACAACCGCCTCGTCCCGTACGACAACGCCATCGGCATCAAGACCGGCTCCACCACCAAGGCCGGCGGCAACCTGCTGTTCGCCGCGACCGAGGACGTGGAAGGTGAGATCGTCACCGTCGTCGGCGCGATCCTCGGCCAGCACCAGCCGCCGATCATCGACACCGTCAACGCGGTCAGCAAGACCGCGATGGTCGCCGCCCAGGACGCGCTGACCTCGTCGAAGATCCTGAAGAAGGGCGACGTCGTCGGGTACGTGGACGACGGGCTCGGCGGCCGGACCCCGGTCGTCGTCACGCAGGACGTCTCCGCCGTGGGCTGGGCCGGCAAGACCGTCGAGCTGGACCTGAGCGACGACGGTACGGAGATCCCGCACGAGGCGAAGGCGGGAACGAAGGTCGGCGCGCTGAGCGTCGGTGACGGCACGGGCGACGCCGTCGAGGTCCCGGTGGCCCTCCAGTCGGACCTCACCGAACCGGGTTACGGCTCCAAGCTCACCCGCGTGAGCTGACGGCCGGAGGGACAGCAGGACGGGCAGCCGGCTGGGCGGCCGGCGGGTCCCATAGGTGAGTTGACGGCACGTGCGTCCCGGTGACACAGCGCGACGTACGTGCCGTATCCCGCCCGGGCGACCCGCGGCGGGGTGCGTGCTAGCGTCGCAAGGATCGGGGCAGCTCGCCGGTCGCGGGGCCCGGCCGAGAGCGAACAATGGGACACGGGGAGTGCCTTTCACGTGGCGACAGCGGAGCCGACGCACGCCGAAGACGCCGAGCCGAGCCGAGGAGGATCCGGCTCGCGAATACACGAGCGCGCGCGGCAGGCGGACGGCCGCGACGAGACCCACGAGGGCGGCTGTGACGCGCGTCAAAGGGCTCGCGACGGCGGCAGTGACGCGCGTCAAGAAGCCCGCGACGACGGCAGCGACGAGGCCCGCGACGGCACCCGCGGAGCCCCTCAAGAGGCCCGCGACGACAGCCGCGCAGCACGTCAAAGTCGTCGTGAGTCCGACGAGACCCCCGCGCACCCCGCGCCCCCCACCTCCTTCCCCCGCTTCCTCCGCCACCCCGTCACCCTCGCCACCGCCCTCGCCGGTGTGCTGCACGTCGTCTGGTTCTTCACGTTCGCCAACAGCGGTGGCGACCTCGCGGCGCAGGACGCCTGGGCGGAGTTCGTCGGGCGGCACCCGGACTCGGCGTACAACCTGGCCTGGTACGGGGGCATGCACCCCGTCTCGTACAGCGTCGTGTCCCCGTATCTCATGTCGGTGCTCGGTGTGCGTCCGACGATGATGATCGCGGGGACGGTCTCCGCGGGCCTGCTCACGCTGATCCTCATGCGCAGCAGGGCCGTAAGGGATCTGCGGGGGCCCGCGCTCATCGGAGTGTTCGCACTCTTCTGCAACGCCGTGTCCGGCCGCGTGACCTTCGGTCTCGGCATGGTCTTCGCGCTGGGCGCGACCGCCGTCGTCTTCTGCTGGCCCCACCGCTGGCGCTACAAACGCTGGGCCAAGGCCCTGTGCGCAGCTCCGGTGGCCGCGATCGCGACCGCCGCGTCGCCCGTGGCGGGGCTCTTCGTGGGGCTGGTCGCCGTGGCGCTGTTCCTGCAGAAGCGGCGCCCGGGCGCCTACGCGCTGGGCCTCGCGCCCGCCGCCGTCGTGGGCGTCTCGGCGTGGCTCTTCCCGTTCTCCGGTACGCAGCCGATGCTGTTCGGGTCGGTCGTGCTGCCCTTCCTGTTCTCGGGCTTCGTCTACTTCCTCGTTCCGAGGGAGTGGAAGACGGTCCGGATCACGGCCGGCGTGTACGGGCTCTCCGTGGTCCTCGTCTGGTTGATCAGCTCGCAGATCGGTTCCAACATCACACGGCTCGCGATGCTGTTCGCGGGTGTCGTACTGCTGGCGGCGCTGCCGTTCACGATGCCGCGCTCGCGCAGGTGGTACGCGCTTGTCGTGGCCTCCGCGGGGTTCGTCGCGTGGATCGGCTTCAAGGCGGTGGACGACACCGTGAACGCGACGCCCGCCGCATCCTGGGCGCGTGAGCTCGCCCCCATAGTGGACCAGCTCCAGGAGGTGGGCGCCGAGAAGGGCCGCGTGGAGGTCGTACCGGCCCGCTCGCACCGCGAGGCGTCCGCGCTCGCCCCGTATGTGAACCTCGCCCGCGGCTGGAACCGGCAGGCCGACATGGAGCGCAACCCGCTCTTCTACGACGACACCCTGAACTCCGCCAACTACCACGAGTGGCTCCAGCGCTGGGCCGTCCACTACGTCGTCCTGCCCAAGGACGAGCCCGACGGGGACGGCGGCGAGCGCGAACGCGAGCTTGTGCAGCGCGGCCAGCCGTATCTGAAGCAGGTCTGGGGCGACGCGAACTGGCAGCTCTTCAAGGTCACCGATCCCACGCCGCTCGCCGACCCGCCCGCCGTCGTCGAGCGCGCCGGACAGGACGAGATGACGATCAGGGTGAGGGAGGCGGGGCGGGTTCTGATCCGCGTCCCGTACTCGCCGTGGCTCGGCCTCGTCGACGCCGAGGGCAAGAGCGTCGAGCCGCCCCAGGAGACGGAGGAATCCAAACGGCTGCGGGAGGTCGACGAGGACGCCCCGAAGACGTTCGAGAACGTCGCCGGCTGCCTGATGGAGGCGGAGGAGGACGCGAAGGGCGACGAGTGGACGGAGCTGGTGGCTCCGCGTGCCGGTACCTATCGCCTGGCGGCGCGGTACCAGCTGCCTCGGGGCACGGGGTGCCCCGAGGAGCTGCGGGAGTCGCTCCTCGGGGTTGGGGGTGTTGCTCCGCAGTTCCGGTGAATGCGTGCGTTCCGGTGGGGGGCTCGTCGCGCCCACGCGGCGGAGCCGCACAATGTCACCGCCCCGCGCCCCCTAGGGGGCACCTAGGAGGCGCGTCCGTCACCCGGTGCTTGAATCCGTCACCCCGTGCTTGAACCTGTTCCCCGAGTCCTTAAATCGGGAACGCCACGTCGCATACCTCGTCCTCTGGGCCCGCCTTGTCCCAGTCCGCGAAGTAGATTTCGCGGCAAGGGCCCGCGTAGTCCAGGCCTTCCCCTTCCATCCACGCCTCCACGGCCTCGAATGCCGCGTGGATCTGGGGAGCGGCGACCTGGGCCTTGGTGATGCGGGTGTAGGCGAGGCGGCGTGCGGGCTCCAGGCGGGCTGTCGCGCCCCATGCTCGTGCGTGCTCGGTGGCCCAGGCACGTGCCGCCTCCGGGTCGGCTATGGGTATGCAGGATTCGACGGGGCCGTCGCTCACGTCCGCGACCTCGGAGTGGTAGACGACGAACGGCGCGCCCGTCATCCCGCCGCACTTCTCGGCGGCCGACTCGAGCCGCCCCAGTGACGCCGGGATCCAGGTGGGCAGTTCGTCCTCGACGGTGTGCCGCTTCTCCGTGATGAGCCACTGCTCGGGTACGTCCACGGTGTGGACCTCGAACTTCGCGTACAACTCGGAACTCCTTCCGGAAAGCCGTCCACGGAGATAGTGCGCGAGTGTCCGCTGCCCGGCGAGGCGTTCCTCGACGTCCGCCCAGTACGCGGCGACGAGATCCGCGGCCCGTACCCCGTCTGCCTCCGCCACCACTTCGGCAATGCGCGCGAGCGGCATGTCGAGTTGGCGCAGCAGGAACACCAGGCGGGCACGTTCGACCTGGCTGTGGCGGTAGTAGCGGTAACCGCTGGTCTCGTCGACGTACGCCGGGGTCAGCAGCCCCAGGCGGTCGTACAGCCGCAGCGCCTTCGGCGAGAGCCGCGCGCGGGCGGCGAACGCGCCGATCGTCAGCAGGTCCTCGTCCACGGCACCATCCTCCGTCACCGGGCGACTGCCGCCCGGTGACGAGGACGGTGATCCCTGCCCCAGGGGCAAGGTCAAGCGCGATTGGTCAAGCGGCGTTACGCGACAGCCTTCTCCACCGCTGCCACGACATCCGCGGACTCCGGCTCCGTCTGAGGCGAGAAGCGGGCGAGGACCGTGCCGTCGCGGCCGAGCAGGAACTTCTCGAAGTTCCAGCGGATGTCGCCGCTGTGGCCCTCGGCGTCCTCGGTCGCCACGAGGCGCTCGTACAGCGCGTGGCGCCCGTCCCCGTTCACCTCGACCTTCTCGGTCATCGGGAAGGTCACGCCGTACGTCGCCGAGCAGAACTCCGCGATCTCCTCGGACGTGCCGGGCTCCTGGCCCATGAACTGGTTGCAGGGCACCCCGAGCACGGTGAAGCCCTGCGCGGCGTATCGCTCGTGCAGCCGCTCGAGGCCCGCGTACTGCGGAGTGAGCCCGCACCTGGAGGCCACGTTCACGATGAGTACGGCCTTGCCCTTGTACTGGCCCAGATCGGCGGAGCCGCCCTGGAGGGATGCGATGTCGACGTCGTACACGGAATCAGTCTGGTCCGGCTCGTTATTGGTCATGCCCGGATGCTAACCGGGCTGGGTAAGGTCGCCCGCGTGACGAGAGTGAATGGGATCTACGAGACACTCGACGACCGCTTCCGCACCGGCCGCTGCACGCTCGGGGACGTGCGCCTTGAGCGTCTGTACGACGACTGCCGCTGGGCCGAGGGCCCGCTCTACCTCCCCGCCTGGCGCCAGCTGATCTGGAGCGACATCCCCAACGACCGCCTCCTGCGCTGGGACGAGACGACGGGCACGGTCGGCGTCTTCCGCACACCGGCCGGCCACAGCAACGGCAACACGGTCGACCGCCAGGGCCGCCTCGTCTCGTGCGAGCAGGGCAACCGGCGGGTGACGCGCACCGAGCACGACGGACGGGTGACGGTCCTGGCCGACCGTTACGACGGCAAGCGGCTCAACAGCCCGAACGACGCCGTCGTACGCTCCGACGGAATGTTGTGGTTCTCCGACCCCGACTTCGGGATCCTCAGCGACTACGAGGGGCACCGGGCGGAGAGCGAGATCGGCGCCTGCAACGTCTACCGCCTCGACCCGGCCACGGGCTCCGTGACCCTGGCAGCCGACGGCTTCCGCGGCCCGAACGGGCTCGTACTCTCCCCGGACGAACGGCAGTTGTACGTCTCCGACACCCGCCTCAACCAGGTCCGGGTTTTCGACGTCCACGAGAACGGCACGCTCGGCGAGGGCAAGGTCTTCGCCGAGTGCCGCCCCGGCGGCGGGGTCTTCGACAACATCCGCTTCGACGACGAGGGCCGCCTGTGGGTGGCCGCCTGCGACGACGGCGTCCACTGCTACGACCCCGACGGCACCCTCATCGGCCGCCTGCTGATCCCCGAGACGGTCTCCAACATCGCGTTCGGCGGCCCGAAGAACAACCGGATGTTCATCACGGCCACGACCTCGCTGTACTCGCTGGTGATGTCGGTTACGGGCGCTGCGCGGCTTTGACGGGACGTCGAAGCCGAGCGGGCTCACGGAGAGCTCGGGCCCGCGAGCGGTTTCGAGGGCTGGATCACGACGGGACGAGGTGGTGGCGGAGGCCGGCTGTCCCACTACCGCGACGCGGCAGGCCGCCTGCGCCGGCGCACCGCCGACCGCGGCGGGCTGCCGCCCGCCCTCGTCTCCCGTGAAAGCGCCCGGAACGCTTACGGAAAGATAGCTACCGCGCCAGTCTCCGCCTCTAGCCGGTGACGGCCGTGACGTGCGTGCGCCCGTTCGTGGTGCACAGCACGAGGGCCGTACCGGAGATCTTGTCGGCCAGCAGCCCTCGCTTCCCGGTGCAGGGTTGGCGAGCGACATCGCTGGAAGCGGTGACCCATACGGGTTGTTTGCCCGGTCCTTCGTAGTGCGCGGCCAGGGAGACCAGGGTCCCGGACTGTGTGAGGGCGAGTATCGGCTGGTAGAGGTCTCTGCGTCCGGCATCCCGCCCGCGCCGGGCTTCGAAGAGTACGTCGCTGTCCGCGAGGCCGGCGACCGGGTCGCCACGCCTGGGGACCACGGTCCACCGCGCGTCGAAATCGTCGCCGTGCACCATCTTCACGGTGTCTCCCCACACCTCCAGCAGATGGTGCACCCCGTCACTGCGGACGAACGTGGCGTCGGGCGCCGCATCCGCCACCGGCGACTTCGCCCACCTTTGGTCTTGTGCTCTGTCGCTGTCCGAGAGGCTGATCCGCGCCCGGTACGCCTTACCGGCGCAGTCCCACGCGGTCTCCACCAGGGTGGTGACCGAGGCCGACAGGATCCGCAGGGGTCCGCTCCGGCAGCCTCGCGGGGGAGCCGGTACGGGCATCTCCGCGTGGGCGAGCAGTGGTTGCAGAGGCGGAGGCTGGTACGCCGGGGGCCGCTCTGTCCGCAGCTCTGCCGGGGCTTCCGGCTCGGGGAGGACGGCGAAGACGGACCGGTCCGCACAGTCGTCCATGAGCAGTTGCCCGGATTCGGGCGCATGGCGGTAGTAGTCGACGAGGTGGATGCAGCTTCCGTACCGCCTGTCGGCCCTGGCCACCGGCTCGGCATCGCTGCGCCGTACGGCCACGATCGCATCGTCCCAGGTCGTCAGATGCGCGTACTTTGCGTCGGACAGGCTGACCAGCCGCGGCCACGGATACTTCTGGGCGGCCGGCGTGATGAAGTGCCATGTGGCCAGGCGTGCCTGTGGAAGCACCGAACTGCCCTCGACCTTCCCCGTGTAGGCGTCGACGGCCAGCACGACGGTGCCGATCAGTACCAGCACGGAGCACCCCTCGCTGACCGCCACCTGGGTCAGCTCCGCGGTGTCCTGACGGCGTACGGTGAGGGACCACCGCCGGGTGCCGTCCCGCGCGTCGTGTCCCACGATCACGGAGCGCCGCGAGGATTCCTCCAGCGCGACGAGGGTGCCGCGTGCCCGCTCGCCGCGGCCGCACATGCTGAGCGTCACCGGCCCCTTGAAGTCGCGCTGCCACGCCACGCGCTCCGGCCGCTCCGGCAGCTGGACGAATTTTTTCCTGCCGTCCCATTCGGCCGCCCCCCTGTGAAGCCTGTCCTCCGGCACCGTCACGGAGTCGGCGAGCTGCCCCCACCAGGGCCCGAGTGCTTCCCTCCGCTCCCGCTGGAGTCCGCTGGCCCCGAAGGCGGTCCCCGCTCCCAGCAACCCGCCCACGAGCACTCCGGCGACCCCCGCGGCCATAGCCCGGCGGGCGTGCCGCCGCAGTGTTGCCCCGGTCGCATAAGGACGTTCATAGTCCTCGGGACCAGGTCCAGGTCCAGGTCCAGGACCAGAGTTGGGGTCGGGGTCGGGGGCGGGGGCTGTCCGCGGACGCCGACGGCGGACCAGCATCACGACACACAGCACCAGGACCACGGCGGCGGCCAGGGAACAGGCCAGCGGCGCGGCCGGCGGTTCGGCCGAGTACACCGTGTGCCACTCCTCCGGCGGCACGTCCTCGTACGAGGGCCGGGCACTGATCTGATCAGGCCGCCGCCCGTCCAGGACGACTTTCTCGCGGGGCCAGGCCAGGAAACTCACGACCCCCACCGCCACGGCCGCGCAGCCGGCCACCCCGGCCCACGCCGTGTATTTCCGCTCCCCCATCCCCGCCACGAACAGCACCGCCGCCGCCACCAGCGGGCCCCACACCCACCAGGGCGCGCGGCCGAAGTCGTCGTCCCGCCACGGCGTCCACGGGGCAGCGACAGCGGCGACAGCGAGCGCCACGGTGGCCGCGAAGATGAATGTCGCCCACAATCGGGCCTGTTGTGGATGTTCC
This sequence comes from Streptomyces vastus, assembly GCF_039532825.1. NCBI lineage: Bacteria > Bacillati > Actinomycetota > Actinomycetes > Kitasatosporales > Streptomycetaceae > Streptomyces > Streptomyces vastus. The sequence continues at coordinate 19,184 of NZ_BAAASJ010000098.1, read as the reverse complement.
GCCCGTGCCTTCTCGACCATGCGGCTCCCCCTTGAGGGAAGGTTAGCCGCGAATGCCCCATTCCGGGTCGGCAAGCCATCAGGTACGCCCACTCCAGTCTGTGCATCAGCGGATGGAGGAGAACCGCCTCAGGAGGAAGCTGGAAGAGCTGGCTCAGGGCTGCCCTCTGCCGGTGAAACACACCTTGGTGTACGCGGCCACCGACTCGCCCCTGCTCTCGGCGCTGAGCATGTTCGGGCCGTCGGCGGACCGGCTGCCGCCCCGCGCGACGATCACGGGCTCCCGAACGGCATGATCGTCGGCTGCGAGTCGCTGTACGTCCCGTACGCCCCGACCACGCGGGCCTGCTCTTCGCCTGTGCGGCGCTCGGGATGTTCGCCGGGGATGTGACGGTCGGCCGCGTTCTCCCGCCCCGAGTGGGCCCCGGCTCGGCATCCCGCTGCTCCTGCTCCTGGCTCCGCCGTACCTGCTGTTCGCTCTGCGACCGGGGGTGCCGGTGGCGGCGGTTGTGGTGGCGGTGGCCTCCGTCGGCTTCGGCGCGAGCCTGGTCCAGCAGGAACAGCTGATGGCCCTCACCCCGCCCGAACTCAGCGGTCACGCCCTGGGGTTGCACTCCGCCGGGATGCTCACGATGCAGGGGGTGAGCGCCGGGCTGGCGGGGGCGGTGGCTCAACTGACTTCGCCTGCAACGGCGATGGTGGTGATGGCCGTCGCGTCGATCGCGGTGACGGTTGCGCTGTCGCTGTCAGTCGCGGGCGAGCGTGAGGAACGACGTCCAGGTGGCGGGGGTGACGGTGAAGAGCGGGCCGTCGGGGGTCTTGGAGTCGCGGATGTGGATGGCTGAGGGGTGGGTGGCTACCTCGACGCAGTCGCCGCCCTCGCTGCCGCTGTAGCTGGACTTCCGCCATGCGTAGGCGACTTCGAGGCAGTCGCCGCCCTCGTCGCCGCTGTAGGTCGACTTGAACCAGTGCAGTGCGCTGCTCATTGCTCTCCCAGCAGACGGTCCAACAGGCTCCTGGTGTCCTCGGTGTTGAGGGCCTGCGTCCGCAGCATCGCATACTTCTGAGCGAGGATCGCCACCTCGTCTGGATCACCGACCAACTGGCTGCCGCGTTGGGTTTCGCTGTAGGCGAGGCGCTGGTAATCGGGCGTCTCCAGCAGGACGAAGGGGCCGTCGAGGGCAGCGTGCATGGTGCGCCCGAACGGCAAGACTTGCAGGGCGAGTCCGGGCCGTTCGGCGTACTCGCGCAGGCGCCGCAACTGCTCCACATACACCTCCTTGCCGCCCAAGAAGTCCTGAAGCACCGCCTCCCAGATCACGAAGCTGGTGGTCGGCGGCACCTTGCGGTGCAGAATCTGCTGACGCTCGATACGCGCCGCGACCTTCTGCTCGATCTCGTCCTCGTCGTAGACGGGAACGCGGCTGCGGAAGACCGCCCGGGCGTAAGCCGTCGTCTGCAACTGACCGGGCAGCACCTGGTTCTGGTAGGAGGAGATCGCGATCGCCTGCTGCTCGTAGTCGACGAACTCCTCGGCGAAGCGCGGGATGAGGTCCACCTCGGGCATGTTGTCCACGGCCGCGGCCAACACCCCCTTCGTGTCTAGGATCTTGTCCAGCTGCTCCGCGAAGTCCCCCTTCAGTGGCCGTCTGCCCTGCTCGATCGACGCGATCGTCTCCTCGTCCACCCGTGCCCGCTCGGCGAGCGTGCGCTGGGTGAAACCGGCCGCCCGCCTCAGCACAGCCAACTGCGCGCCGACCATCTTCATCGCCGAGGCGTTCTTGCGCGAACGCGTCCTGGAGTTCATACAGGTCCAACTCCCCACCGCGGTACGTACGTTCACTGCGACAGGCCCGTACAAGAAATCCGTACGAGCCCACGCACTGCTCCATCATGGACACAGAGCGTGACACTCGTCCTGTGAACAACGAAAACTCACCCGCTCCCCGCGAACGCTTCTACCGGCGGGAACGCCAATCGATCCCGGCGGCAAGAGAGTTCACGAAGGCCGCGCTGAAGGACTGGGGCGTACCGGAAGCGACGTACGGCGATGTCCTGCTGTGCGTCAGCGAGCTCGCGACGAATGCCCTTGTCCACGGCGTACCCCCGGGCCGGGGCTTTCGGCTCTGCCTGCTCCCGTACGGCGACGGAGTGCTCCGCGTGGAGGTCCACGACAGCGGCGACGGGGAGCCGCGTGTCGTGCCGTCCGAGGGCGAGTCGGGGCGGGGCCTGCTGCTCGTGTCGACGGTGGCGGACAAGTGGGGCGTGGCCGAGCGGGACCCGGGGAAGATCGTCTGGTGTGAGTTCGGGCCCGCCGTGCGGGAGGGCCGACCTCAGGTGCAGAAAGCGTAAAGGGCGCAACTGTTGCGCTGCCGTACCGCTCTACCCGTACGTGAACATGCGCATGCTCAAGGTCAACATGGCGCTCGCCGCGATGCTGCTCCTGTTCGTCACCGTGGCAGGCCTTCGCGCCGTGATCGACTCCGGTATGACCTGGAAGTACGACAAGGTCTTCGAAGAGACGGGCGAGCTGTACGACGTGATGGCGACCGCCGACGACGACATCTGGGTGGCGGGCGACAGCTTCCTCCTGCACGACGACGGAACCGGATGGCAGCGGCGTCCCATGCCGGCGTCGTTCGGCAGCAACCTCTTCGAGCATGTGCGCCTCGACGCTGTGGGCTCCAGCGGCATCCTGCTCACGGCGAGCATGGAGGAGGGGGGAGCGCCGCACATGGCCCGCTGGGACGGCACGCGCTGGACGGCGCTGCCCGAGCTGCCCGACGGCCACCCGGTCGCTGATGTGCGGGCTTTCGCAGCGGACGACATCTGGGTCCTCGACGGCGAGGCCGGCACGTCCCACTGGGACGGCGCCCGCTGGACTGCCATGGACCTGCCCGTCTCCGTCACCTCACTCGACGGCGTCGCGTCCGACGACCTGTGGGCGGTCGGCTACCACCACCCGCACGGTCCCGACGAGGGCCTGGGGCTGCCGGGCGCCCAGCCCGCCACCGTGCACTGGGACGGCCGCGCCTGGAAGCCCGTACCGACGCCGGAGTACCACTACACAGTCCCTGCGCCCGAGCAGCTGGCCTACTTCACCGAGGTCGTCGCGCTGGCGAAGGACGACATACGTGTCTACGGAGACCACACCTCCATCTCCGAGGACGACGAAGGCGACCCCCTACCGGAGGCCATCCGGTCGCGCTGGAACGGCACCGGCTGGATCAAGCTGCCGAACTCGCACGGAGCGTGTTCCGATCGCGGCCGCTGGGTCCGCGACGGTGAGCGCGGGGTGGTGCTCAGCGCCGGCCGGTACCTCACCGCGGGCGGCAACTGCGAAGGGATCTCGCTGTCGGAGCTGCCGAGCGCCGACTGGATCGAGGCCGGCTCACAGCAGTCGCTCCGGCTGAACGCCATCGCGGCGGTCCCGGGGACCGACAAGATCCTCGGCGTCGGCTCCGCTGAAGCCGCCCATGACGGCAGTTCCACGAGCAGATCGGTGATCGTCAGCCTGAAGCGCAGCCCTTAGCGCGCCACGAACTGCGTGAGGATCGCCTGGACTTCGTAGATGTCGACGCCCTTGGTGAAGGTCTTCTCGATTGGCGCCGGGGTGCCGGAGATCCAGATCTTCAGCTCGGCGTCGAGGTCGAAGTGGCCGGCGGTCTCGACGGAGAAGTGGGTGATGCTGCGGTACGGGACGGAGTGGTACTCCGTCTTCTTGCCGGTGATGCCCTGCTTGTCGATGAGGATGAGGCGGCGGTCGGTGAAGAGGATGGTGTCGCGGATCAGCAGGTACGCGGCGTACACCTGCTCATCCTGCCCGAGCAGTCGCCCGTACTCGTGCTGAGCCTTCCCCGGGTCGACGGTGTGGGCGTTTCCGAACAGTGCCATGTGAAGTCCCCCATCGGATGGCGAAGTTGGCGGTTCGCGTACCGCCGGCTTGCTCTTCAGTGTCGCAGGAGGTCGGCATAAGCGCGGGTCTGCTCGGAAGCGTTGCGGTGCCAGTCGGCCTGGGTGCGGTGTTCCTCGGCCAGGGAGGGTTCGGCGGTGACGAGTTGATCGTAGACGGTGGCTATCTCGTCGTGGACGGTCGCGAGGGCGAGCCGGTTGGCGCGTACCGCTTTCGCATGGCCGCGGTGGGCGGTGAGCAGCGTGAGGGGGGCACCGTCGGTGGACGAGGGGGCCGCGGGGCCCTGGGCGTGCAGCGTGCTGTACTCGTCGTTCAGCTTGTCGGCCTGCGCGTCCAGGTCCATGCGGCGGATGTGCAGGGCGGAGCCGCGGGTGCGGAGGCTGGCCTCGTACGCGTGGGAGCCGGGGAAGCGGACCGCGTCCAGACCTGACGTGATCGCGTGCGGGCGGTCCGGGCGCAGGGCGGCGTAGCGGGCGTCCGCCTCCGCCGCCACATCGAGGGTCTTCAGGTGCGGCGGGAGGGCGCTGCGCCCTGTGGCCGCCCAGGCATGGACGTCGCCATACCACTTCTCGTGGGCGGACTGCCGGGTGATGCCGGCGGCCTCGCCGATCTGGTACCACGTGGTGCCACGCTCGCGTTCCGCGACCACCGCCTCGCGTACCACGTCCTCCACGCGGCGCTGGAGCCGCAGCGCGGTGCGGAGCAGGTCGCCGGGCTCCGGGTCGGGCTCGACCGGTATGGCATCGAGGACGGCGTCCGCCAGTTGACGGAGGGTCAGGGCCAGGGCGACGCGGGACTCGTCTCGGGGCGACAACCTGTGGAGCTCGTCCGTGGCCGGAACGGAGGACGCGTCTGCGGCATCGGTCATGCCGTCAGGCTATCCCTGACACCCGGCCGTCGTCGGGCTTTGCCTGAGGGGTCCAGTAGTCGCATTCGGTACGGTCATTCGTCTTCCGGGATGCCCATCTCCAGAAGCCGCTCCGCGATGTCGTCCGCCCACTCCTGAGCCCAGCGGCGCAGGTGTGTGATCGCCTCGTTGTCGAGTCCGTGGGCGGCGAACTGTCTGTCGTCGATCAACTCCGCGCCGACCAGGCGGGTTTGGAGATCGCTGAGGTCGAAGGTGTCGGGGGCGTGGCGGCGGCCCAGTTCCTCGAGTTCGGGGCGGGTCCAGTGGTCCGCGGCGGCGTGTACGTCGACGAGGTCGCGGGCGAGGCCGCGGTCGGCCAGGGCGCGGACCTTGGTTCCGACGACGTCTTCGAGGGAGAGAGTCAGTCCGTACTCGGTCTGCACGGGCGGATGCCAGAGGGCTTCCTTGTACAGGTCGACCTCGCACTCCTCGCTCGTGCCCGGCTCGGCGACGATCAGTCGTGCGGCGAGCGGTTCCGCCTCCAAGGCCCTTACCTCCCAGCCCCGTTCCTCCAGCGCCGCGGCCACATCGGCGGCGATCTTCTCCAAGGCCTCAGGACTCTCTGTGGCGAACTCCAGCTCCTGGCTGAGCCGCTCGACCAGCCTGTGTGCCCGCACCGCGTACCCGCCGGTGAGTGCGAGCGGATAGGGGGCGCCCGCGGTGAGCACATCGGCGAGCAGGCGACGGTACGGGTGGGCCATGCACCGATTATCGACCGGGGGGTTCGGGTGTGCGCTCCGCGGCATGCGTGAGAGTGATCGTGCCGTCACATTCCGTTCAGCATTTCTTCCGTACGTTCGGGACCCGTCCCCAGTCACCTGCGGGAGCATAGGGGGCCTGCGATGGAGCAAGAGGTCCCGTCTGTACGGCAGTTGGGGGAGTGAGTCGGTATGAGTGGGTCCGAAGAGCCGTCGGGTATCGGTGGCACGGGAGAGCCGTCGGGCAGCGGACCGGAGCCGGAGTCCACGTCGCCGCCCGCACCCCCGTCGTCGCCTCCGCCGCCCGCGCCGCCTCCGCCCGACGTACCTCCGGCATCACCCGAGCCACCGTCGTCCGCGCCGGAAACACCTCCGTCGCCGCCCGAGCCTCCGTCGTCCGTGCCGGAAGCACCTCCGTCGCCGCCCGAGCCCCCGTCGTCCGTGCCGGAAGCACCTCCGTCGCCGCCCGAGCCCCCGTCATCGCCCCCGCCCCAGCCCCCGCTGCCCGACAGTCCGCCGCCCGTCCCGCCGGCCTCCGAGTGGTTGACCTACACGCTGCCGGAGGACGAGCCCGAGGACGCCGTGCCCGCGGACCCGTGGCGGGCCGCGGCAGCCGGGCTGTTCAACCTCTCCGGGCTCGGGCTCGGGTACGTGCTCCTGCAGCGCTGGCCGCAGGCCGCCCTGTGCTGGATCGCGACCGGCTGGCTGCTGGTGGCCGCGCTGCCCGCCGACCCGGACGGGGTTCCGGGCGGGGCGGTGTGGGCGTACGGCCTCGTACTGGTGCTGGCCGCGGCCCACGGGGCGTGGCTGGCGCGCCGTACGCGGCTGACGTTGCCGTGGCGGTCGACGGTCGCCGCGGGGCTCGGGCTCGTGCTGCTCGCCGTGCCGGCCGGTGGCGCGGTGGGGTACGAGGCGGCGCGGGAAGAGGCGTACCAGCAGATGCTCCTCGACCGGCTCGCCAAGACGGACCGGCTGGTCACCGCCGCCTCTCAGCGGGACGGCGGCTTCGCCGAGGCCAAGCAGGACTACGAGCGGGCGCTGAAGGCCTACCGTGCGCTCGGCGACGACCATCCCGGCACCCGCGCGGCACAGCGCATCCCCGACCGCCTCGACCGGTACTACGACACCGTCGCCGCGCCCTACCGCCAGAAGCAGTACTGCGAGGCGCTGGAACCGCTGCGCTATCTGTGGAAGCTGCCCGACACGATGGGCAAGCAGCGGCTCGGCTCCCTCGCCGACTGGCCCGAGGAGCCCCTCGCCACCTCGCTCTACGAGTGCGGCGTCACGAACCTCGGCGCCGACGCCGTGACCGAAGCGAAGGCGAACGGCGGCGCACTGGCCGACCTCCTGAAAACGTTCCCCGACTCGGCGCAGGCCGCCAAGGTCGGACCGGCCGTCAGCGCGGAGATCGCGAACCGGTCCAAGGCGCTGAAGGGCAACGACCCGTGCCCGGCCAGCAAGGAGTTGCAGGCCATCAGCCAGACCATGGTCGACCTGCCCGCGGGCAGCCCTGGTGACGGGCTGCGCACGGACGCCGTCGACGCGGTGGAGTCCGGCGCCTACGCCTGCGGGGTCGACGAGTTCGAGGACGACAAGTTCGGCGCGGCGGCCGAGACTCTCAACGCCTTCGCCGACAAGTACGAGGACAACAAGAACGCGAAGCGCGCCCGGCAGATCGCCATCGCCGCCGAGATCGCCGAGGAGCGGCCCGAGGCGGGCCGGAAGCTGCCGCCGTCCCGCAGTCCGGGCGGCGCCAAGATGCCCTTGGAGATCAGCAACGACGCCCCGACCGCGGTCGAGTTCCTCTACACCGGCCCGGTCACCGGCCGCATCACCCTCGCGGCATGCGGCGACTGCACCGAGTACTCCAGTGAGTCGGAGGCCCAGGGCAGCGCCTGCTCGAACAGCAGCATCGCCTACCCGACCGACTATCTCAGCCTCCCCGCCGGCAATTACCACACGCTCATCAAGTACGCGGACGCAGACGCGGAGGACGTGACGAACGAAGCGGACGGCATGAGCATCGATCCCGGCTACACGTACACCAACTGCACGTACGTGGTGAGCGAGAGTAGCTACCCGGGATATCCGACCCTGCCGGACCTCCTCGAGCCGATCGAGCCGATCGAGCCCCTCGAGCCGAGGGTCTGACGTCGCAGACAAACGTGCCCAGCGAGCATTGCGGTCCGATCCGGCCGGGGGCCCGAAACGGCGGAACCTGTCCACTCGTCAGGACCGTTGCTGGCGACGGCCCATACATCAGCCCCTTCGTCCCGTCACTTCACAGAATTCGCACAACACAAGACCGCAACTTTAAGTTTCAAGTCATAGGCTCGCCAACAGTCGAGTGGCCGAAACGCGGCGGCATGCGTCGCGGCCCTCGTTTCCCCCCACAAGGCACAGGAGATTCGGCGTGCGTGACCGCGACATAGTGGTGATCGGCGGCGGCTATGCGGGCGTCCGTCTGGCGAAACGGTTGGACGGGCAGGCGCGCGTCACGTTGGTGGACCGCAAGGAGGTCTTCTTCCACCGCGTCGCCTCGCTGCGCGCGGGCGTGGATCCGGAGTGGACGGGGGCGCCCTTCATTCCGTACGACCGGCTGCTCACCAACGGCCGGGTCGCCGTGGGCAAGGTGGTCCGCATCGACACCACCGAACGGCAGGTGGCGCTCGCCACCGGTGAACGGCTGCCGTACGACGTGGTGGTGATCGCCACCGGCGCCGACTACCCCGAACCGGCCCGCTTCACCGGCACCACCCCCGAAGAGGCGGCCAAGTCGTTCGCCGAACACCAGCAGAACATCGCGACCGCCCAGCACGCCCTCGTCGTCGGCGGCGGGCCCTCCGGTGTCGAACTCGCCGCCGAGATCCGGCTGGCCCGGCCGGACGCCCGGGTCACGCTCGCCCACTCCGGCCCTGCGCTGCTCCACTCCACGGGCAGCGCGCGGGCCGCGCGCAAGGCCCTCGCCTGGCTGGAGTCGCACGATGTGGAGGTACGGCTCGACTCCTTCATGTCCCCCGGCAACGACTTCGGCACCTACCGCGACGCCCGCGGGAACATCATCGACGCCGACCTCTCCTTCTGGACCACGGGCACGACCCCCAACACGCTCTGGCTGCGGCTGGCCGGACACGGCGACTGGCTGAACGCGGCCGGGCAGGTCAAGGTCGACAAGTCGCTCCGGGTCGAGGGGTGGAAGGACGTGTTCGCGGTCGGTGACGTGAACAACATCAGCGAGCTCAAACTCACCCCCGCCGCGCTCGCCCAGGCGGACCTCGCCGCCCACAACATCCGTATGTACCTGCACAGCTCGGGCAAGCATCGCAAGGAGCCCCGCTTCTACCGGCCGATCCACCGCACGCCGCTGATCGTGCCCTTCGGCTCGGCGGACGGGGTGACCATGCTGCCCGTACCGGGCGGCGAGACGGCGGTCCTCGGCGGCCGGACCAGCACTCTGGCCAAGGCGAAGAACCTCATGACCCCGTACATGCGACGGCAGTTGGGGTACACAGCGGCCTGAGCCCCTGGCCGGTTGCCGCCCGCGTCGTCAGGGGGTGCACGCCACCGCGATCGACACGCTGTTCTCGTACAGGTGGTGCCGGGTGATCCGGCCGCCCTCGACGGTGAGGCGCAGCGCAAAGGGGCCCGCGAACGACTTGCCCGTCGCGCGGACGGTCCCCGAGAGGTGACCCGTCAGGACGGCGTCGGTGCCGTCGACGAGGAGGGTGTCGACGGACGCGTGGGCGTCCTCGGGCACGGTGTGCTCGGTCAACTCCGTGAACTGGGCGGCGCATTCGGCTGCGGTGGAGCGGGGCCGGATCCAGGGCACCACGGGATTCTCGGCGAGCAGCCAGTCGACCTCGTCGGCGAAGAGCGCGGCGAGCCCCTCGGTGTCCCCGGCTAGGCGGAGGGCGAGGTACTTCTGGACGGTGGCTCGGGTGGCGTCAGCGGTGGTGGTGTGCGTGGTGGCTGTTGTCATGGGGCCAAGCCTGCCGGGGCGCCGACGGAGCGTCGATTACGTCGGAGGTAAGAACTGGAACGGGACGGTGAGTTCGGTGGGTTGGGCAGCCACGGGATCGTCGTCATGAGTCAAGACGTACGCGGCCGACCACCGGCAAGTGGTCGCTCCCGGTCGAGCCCAGGGCCGATACCTCGGTCACCTCGACCCCCTTGCCGAGCACGTGGTCGATCCGCGCCACCGGCAGGGACGCCGGCCAGCTGAACGCGAAACCCGAGTCGGGAGCGGACAGTTGGGAGGTGAGCGGATCGAGCCCCCGGTCCTGCACGGTGCCGTTGAGGTCGCCCACGACCAGGAGCCGCTCGGCCGGGTCGTCCGCGATCCGCGCCCCGAGCAGCGCCGCGCTCTCGTCGCGGGCCGCCGACGCCAGGCCGGTCGCGCCGAGCCGGATCGACGGCAGATGGGCCACGTACACCGCGACCTCTCCCTCGGGTGCGGCGACCGTGGCCCGCAGTCCGCGCTGCCAGCCGTCCGGGAAGCCCGCGGGCCGGATGTCCACGGCCCGTACGTCCGACAGGGGGTACGCGGACCAGAGCGCGACCGTGCCGTGGACCGCCCGGTGGGGGAGGGAGCCGCCCAGGACGTCCTCGTACGCGCCGCGCGCCGCGGGCGTCAGCTCCTGCACGGCCACGAGGTCGCCGCGCGCGCCGAGCAGCGCCCGTGCGGTGCCGGAGGGGTCGGAGTTGTCGTCGGCCACGTTGTGCTGAACGACGGTCAGGTCGTGCGAGTCCGGCGACGAGCCGAACCACAGCGCGCCGAACATCCAGAGCCAGGCAAGTGTGGGCGCCAGACAGGCGAGCAGGCCCACCACCGACCGCTTCAGCAGCGCGAGGCAGCCCAGCAGGGGCACGGCCACACCCAGCCACGGAAGAAACGTCTCAAGGACGCTCCCGAGACGCCCGACCCGGTTGGGCACGGCGGAGTGCAGAACCAGCAGCCCGGCGACACCGACGGCACACACGACGAGCCCGTACTCCCACCGCCGCACGCTTCGTAGCTCTCCCCGTACGGCCCGCACCACTTGTGAAACCACATGCCCTCCTTGCTCGGACGGAGGACGCGCATCGCGGCGGGGCGGTTCCTCCGCTTCCCGCCGTGGACGGGGCCCGCTGACGGGACCCGGTGAATAGCGTCAGCGCGTGCGCGCCACATCCGGCGACTGGAGAAGGCGCCGGCCGCTCAGAGCGGCATCGCCGGCCCGTCCGTCCCGGAGAGGGAGCCCACCCCGACGGCTTCCTCCGTCTGACACCAGGCTGCACCTGGCCGTCGAGCGGGGCGCCGCGGTCCGGCCTTCGTGCCGGTCGCGACGCCGTACCGGCTATGCGCCGGCGCGGGCCAGCGTCTCCAGAGGGCCGACCAGGATCTCGGAGAAGGCGAGTTCGGCGGCTCCGATGAGCACCGCGTCGTCGCCGAGTTCCCCCACGCGCAGCCGCAGGCTCTCGCGGGAGGCCCTGAGGGCGAGGCGGTTGATACGGCTGCGGATCTGGGCGGCCGAGCCGAGGAACACCTCGCGGAGCGTCCCACCGAAGATGACCGTGCGCGGGTTGAGCACATTGACCAGGTTGGCGACGCCGATGCCGAGCCAGTCGCCGACGTCGTGCAGGGCGGCGCGGGCGGTGATGTCGCCCCGGTCGGCCGCTTCGACGACGGCGCGTACGGCTTCCCGGCCGGTGGCCGACGGGTCGCGCTGCGCGGCCTCCAGCAGGGCGCGCTCCCCTGCCTCGGCTTCGAGGCAGCCGCGCGCCCCGCAGCCACAGGGCCTGCCATTGCGCGGGTTGACGACCATGTGCCCGATCTCGCCGCCGTATCCCGAGTCGCCGCCCAGCAGTTGGCCACCGGTGATGACACCGCCGCCGATGCCGATGTCGCCATGCAGGTACACGAGGTCCTGGCAGCCGGTGCCGGCACCGCGCAGGTGCTCCGCGAGCGCACCGAGACTGGCCTCGTTGCCCACCGAGACGGGAAGGCCGAGGCCCAGCCGGCGCATGAGGTCCTCGCCGAACTCCTCGTCCTCCCAGCCGAGGTAGGGGGCGGCGCGGACGAGGCCGTCGGGTCGGCGCACCATCCCGCGCACGGCGGCGGCCACGCCGACGCAGTAGGTGCCGTGCGGTGCCGTGCCCACCATGTCCAGCGCGGAGCCGGCGAGGACCTCGGCCACCTTGCCGGCGTCGCGACTGCCGGGGAGTACGGGGATCTCCCTGTGGTCGAGGAAGACCCCGCCCAGGCCGATGCGCGCGACGGCCAGCCGGTCCACGCCCACGTCGAACGCGAGGACGTACACGCGGTCGGACTCGGGCCGTACGACCAGGGACGGCCGGCCGGCCCTGCCGGTCTCACGGGGCAGTTCCTCACGGACCAGGCCGGCCGAGCCCAACTCGCTCACCAGACCCAGGATGGTGCTGCGGTTGAGTCCCATGCGCTCGGCCAGGACGGCCCGCGACATGGATCCGCCGATGTGCACATGACGGAGCAACGTGCCGAGGTTGTGCCGGCGAATCTCCTCCTGCGAGGGACCGGCTTTCATGGAGCCACAGACCTCATCGTTGTACGGCCCGGCGACGGGACAGCGCATCCACGCCTGCGGCCACCAGCAGAACCGAACCCGTGACAGCGTACTTGACCCCTGAGCTGTACCCCATCAGGCCCATGCCGTTCTGGATGACCGCGACCAATATGCCGCCGAGCACGGCGTCAACGACCCTGCCCCGCCCGCCGAACAGGCTCGTCCCGCCGATCACGGCGGCGCCGACCGCCAGCAGCAGCACGTTGCTGCCACCGGTGTTGGGGTCGACCGAGTTGCCCCGGGACGCGGCGATGATGCCGCCGACCGCGGCCAGGGACGAGCAGATGACGAACGCGGAGATCCGGATGGCCGCCACGTTGATGCCGGCCCGGCGGGCCGCCTCTGCGTTACCGCCCACCGCGTAGATGTGCAGGCCGAACGAGGTGCGCTGGAGCAGGAACGTACCGGCGACGAGCAGGACGGCGATGACCGGCACCACGATCGGCACGCCCTTGAGCGAGTCGACGATGACGTTGCGGCTGCGCTCCTGGTTGAGCAGGTGGACGGCGATCGCACCGAGCACGGCCAGGCCGCCGATCCTGACTGCGAGCAGGGTGAAGGGAGCGGTGGCGAGCCCGCGCCGCCGGCGGTTGCGGTTCTGCCGGAGCTGGATCGCCGCGTACGCCCCGACACTGACGGCGAGCAGTACCCAACCCAGCGCAGGGGAGAGGTTGTTGTTGGCGACGGCCAGGATCGTCTGGTCCCGGATGGAGATGTTGGTGCCTTCCTTCAGCAGCATCAGCACGATGCCCTGGAACCCGAGGAAGGCGGCCAGGGTGACCACGAAGGAGGGGATGCCGACCTTCGCCACCAGCACGCCGAGCAGCAGGCCGATGACCGTGCCGGTGAGGATCGCCGCGCCGGCCGCGCCGTACCAGGGCCATCCGTGGTCGGTGAGCAGGATGGCCAGGACGGCGGCGCAGACCCCGCTGGCGTACCCCGCGGACAGGTCGATCTCGCCGAGGAGGAGGACGAAGACCAGGCCCATCGCGATGGCGATGCTGCCCGCGCCCTGGGTCAGCAGGTTGGCGAAGTTCAGCTCGGACAGGAAGACCGGGCGCAGGGCGGCGAAGAACACGCACAGGACGATCAGGCCGAGTACGGCGGGGAGGGCGCCCAACTCGCCGCCCCGTACCCGCTCGACGTAGTTCCGGGCGACCGAGCGCAGACTCGCGGTCCCGGCCGCTCCGTTCTTCTTCGACGTACCGGGGCCGCGCGGCAGCTCCGGCTTCTCGGGGGCGACTGCGGCGGTCATGCGGTGGCTCCGTTGCTGTGGGCGAGGCCGAGGTCCCCGCTGCGGCCTGAGGTGATGAGTTCGACGACCTGGGAGTGCGTCACGTCCGACGTGCTGACCTGGGCGGCCATCCGGCCCAGGTAGAGGGCGGCGATCCGGTCGGACACCGCGAAGACGTCGTTCATGTTGTGCGAGATCAGGACCACGGCGAGGCCGTTGTCGGCCAGCCGCCGGACCAGTTCGAGGACCTGTGCCGTCTGGGCGACACCGAGCGCAGCGGTCGGCTCGTCCAGGATGACGACCTTGCTGTTCCACAGCACGGCCTTGGCGATGGCCACGGTCTGCCGCTGGCCTCCGGAGAGACTGGAGACCTGCTGGCGGATGGACTTGACGGTGCGGACCGACAGCCCTTCGAGGGTCTGGGCGGCCATCTCCTCCATCGTCGCGTCGTCCAGGACGAGTCCCCGGCGCTTCTCGCGGCCGAGGAACATGTTCTGCACGATGTCGAGGTTGTCGCACAGCGCCAGGTCCTGGTACACGATCTCGACGCCCATTGCCGCCGCGTCACGCGGGCTGTGCACCTGGACCTGCTCATTTTCGAACCAGTACTCGCCGCCGTCGATCGGGTGGATCCCGCCGATGCACTTGACCAGGGTGGACTTGCCTGCGCCGTTGTCTCCGACCAGGGCGGTCACCTCCCCCGGGTGGACGTCGAAGGACACGTCGTGCAGTACCTGCACGGCGCCGAAGCTCTTGTCGATCCCGCGCAGTCGAAGGATCGGGGTCGCTGTCATGGAAGACGCTGTCATGGAAGACGGCTCCTTACGGTCGTGAGGTCGCGGGCCCCGGGGGGTGGGAGCCCCGGGGCCCGCGGTCGGGCCGGCCGGACAAGGGGTAACGGTCCGGCCGGCCGGTCAGGGCTACTGGATGCCGGCCTTGGTGCACAGGGCGGCGTACTTGCCCGTGCACAGCTCTTCCTTGGTGACGAAGCCGTCGTCCACGACGTCCTTGACGTTGTCCTTGTAGATGGCCACCGGCGTCTCCAGCACGGACGGGACCTTGCGCTTGCCCTCGGGGTCCTCGACGGTCGCGTTCGTCTCGCCCTTCTCGCCCTTGGCGAGGGATATGGCGAGCTTGGCCGTGGCGTCGGCCTCCTTCTTGACCGCCTTGTAGACGGTCATGCACTGGTCGCCCGCGAGGATGTTCTGCAGGCCCTGCACGGTGGCGTCCTGGCCGGTGACCGGGACCTCGCCGTTGCGGTTCTGCTTGCGCAGGACGGCGATGGCCGCGTTGCCGAGACCGTCGTTGGCGGCGAGCACGCCACCGATCTGGCGCTCGCTGGTGAGCATCTGCTCGAAGATGGTGCCGGCCTGGGCGTTGTCCCAGTCCGGGACGGACTGGTCCGGGCCCTTCACGTACTCGCCCGACTTGTACTTCGGGTCGAGGACGCCGTTGTAGCCCTCGGCGAAGAGAGTGGCGTTGTTGTCCGTCGGGGAGCCGTTGAGCGTGGCGACGATGGGCTTCTCGGCCTTCATGTCGGTCAGGCACTTGCTGAGGCCCTCACCCTGCAGCTTGCCGACCGCGGTGTTGTCGAAGCTCACGTAGTACTGGGCGGAGCCGCCGAGGGTGAGCCGGTCGTAGTCGATCGTGGCGACGCCCTGTGCCTTGGCCTTGTCCAGAACCGCCTTACCCGTGCCGCTGTCCAGGTTCACGATCACCAGAACGTTCACGCCGCTGGTGATCATCTGGTCCGCGATGGTCTGGAACTCCTGCTTGTCGCCCTGTGCGTTCTGGATGTCGTACTCGACGCCCGCCGCCTTGAACGCCTCGGAGAGGTACTTGCGGTCTGCGGTCTCCCAGCGGGCCGAGGACTTGCTGTCCGGGAGGATCACACCGATCTTCGGCTTGGCGTCGGAGCCGGAGCCGGAGTCACTGTCGCTCGACGAGGAGCCACCACAGGCGGTGAGCGAGCTGACGAGCGCCACCGAGGCGGCTGTGAGGAGGAGTCCCTTGCGCATGGGCAGGGTCCTTTCTGGTGTTACGGCCGGACGACCGGACGTACGAGGGTGGTGAGAAGGAAGGCGAGAAGCGCGCTCTCGGCGGAATTGCCGGGTGTCGGGTGATCCGCCCGGCTGAATGTTGTGAGCGGGAACTTACGGCGCTCTGGAACCCGTGCGCCAGAGTGCGGGAGGCGCTATTTGTCATCCGCCATAACAATTAGGTGACGCTGTCGCAACGTGGCGGCCTCGCCGCCCCCTGTGGATGACGGCGGTGGTCTCCAACGACAACGCCTACGGCAACGTCCGGCGCATCCAGGGGGACGAGTTCGAGGGCCGGTTCATCGGCAGGGACCTGTCCAGCCCCGACTTCGTACGCCTCGCGGAGTCGTTCTCGGTGCCCGCTGTCCGGGCCGAGGCCCCGGCGCGGCTCGCAGCGGCTCGCAGCGGCTCTCAAGGACTGCCTCACCGAACCGGGCCCCTCACTGATCGAGGTGCCGGTGGCCGAGATGCCCAGCGTGTGACCACTGCTGCTCGGCGGCTCACCCGGTTCGGTCCGGGACTGAGAACTCCCGACAGACGGGCGCGACCGCTTCGACGTCTCCTCCGGCCGTCATCGCCCGTGCCCGGTCTGATATGGAGGCGGAGGTTCATGCTACATATGTGCAAATTCTCGCGATTGCTCGTTTCCTCGCAACAGTCCTACGTGCCCGGGCGTCTCCAAGGGAAAGGAGAGCCGTTCCACGCACAACTCACGGGGGAACACGGGGGATTCATATGAGTGACCGTCGTTTTGCCGCGCGCGACGCGCGGATCCGGGCCGCCGAGGCCGAGTTCCAGCGCCACGTACCGGTCCACACCGCCAACGGGGAGGAGACGGACCACCCGTTCGTCGCCAACTACTCCAAGGCATTACCGCACAACAAGTACGGAGAGGTCGACCCGGCCGCTTACAACCTCTTGCGCCGGGCGCTGGCCACCGGCGCTTACGAGGACTTCGAGCGGATCCCGCTCGGAGACACCCGCAAGCTGGTCAACCCGCAGGCGGGACTGGCCTTCGACCCGCAGGGCCCGGACGCTCAGGCGTTGTCCGTACCGCCTGCGCCGCGTATCGACAGCGCGCAGAACTCGGCCGAGGCGGTCGAGCTGTACTGGATGGCGCTGTGCCGTGACGTGCTGTTCACCCGGTTCGGCGACAGCGAACTGGTCGCCGAGGCCGCCACCGAACTGAGCGGTCTTGAGGACTTCCGGGCACCCAAGCAGAACGGCCTGGTCACCCCGCAGACGATCTTCCGCGGCGACACCCGCGGCGACCTGGTCGGGCCGTATCTCTCGCAGTTCCTGCTCAAGGACATCCCGTACGGCACGCTGCTGGTCCCGCAGCGGCAGGACACCCTGGTCCGCCCGGTCGACCACCTGACCACCTGGGGCGACTGGCTGGAGGTGCAGAACGGCTCCGAACCCGAGCCGGACGAGCGGGACTTCGCGACCCGACGGTACATCCAGACGCCGCGCGATCTGGCGCACTACGTGCACTTCGACGCGCTGTACGAGGCGTACCTCAACGCCGCCCTCATCCTGATGGGCCTGAACGCTCCGGTCGACGCGGGCAATCCGTACAACTTCTCCCGCAACCAGATCGGCTTCGGGACGTACGGCGGCCCGCACATCCTCTCGCTCGTCACCGAGGTGGCCACCCGCGCCCTGAAGGCGGTGTGGTTCCAGAAGTGGTACGTGCACCGGCGGCTGCGGCCGGAGGAGTTCGGCGGCCGGGTCCACCAGCAGCTGCGCGGGCAGCGCGAGTACCCCATCGACTCCGGGGTGCTGGACTCCGTCGCCGTCAAGCGGGTCTTCGAGAAGTACGGCAGCTACCTGCTGCCGCAGGCGTTTCCCGAGGGCAGCCCGACCCATCCCTCGTACGGCTCCGGACACGCCACGGTGGCGGGTGCGTGCGTGACCATGCTCAAGGCGTGGTTCGACGAGTCGCACATCTTGCCCGACCCGGTGGTGCCCAGCACCGACGGCACCGCTCTGGAGCCGTACACCGGTCCGGACGTCGACCGGCTCACCGTCGGCGGCGAGCTCAACAAGGTCGCCGCCAACGTCGCCACCGGCCGCAACATGGCCGGCGTGCACTGGCGCACCGACTACACCGAGGCGGTCCGGCTGGGCGAGGAGATCGCCATCGGGGTCCTGCGCGAGGCC
>NZ_BAAASJ010000098.1:0-1522 GCF_039532825.1 Streptomyces vastus | reverse complement strand
GTCGGCCGGACGCCGCTGTCCGTACCGGGTGACCGGCGGGCCCCTCGGGCCCGCCGGAAGCGGGTCCGTTCTGAGCGCGCCGGCCTGGGCCGCGACCAGCCTCATCGCCTTCCGCGCCGTCCAGGGCCTCGCGGGTGGCGTCATGATGCCTCTGACGGCCACGCTGCTCCTGCATGCCGCCAACGGCCGCAACATCGGCAAGGTCATGTCCATCATCACCTTGCCCACCGCGCTCGGCCCGGTCCTCGGACCGGTCCTGGGCGGCCTCATCCTGTACCTGGCCGACTGGCGCTGGATGTTCTTCGTCAACGTCCCCTTCTGTCTCGTCGGCGCCTGGCTCGCCTGGCGCAACCTGCCCGACGACCTGGGCCACCGTCACGGTGTTGCTGATCGCCCGCCCGGGTTCTACCACTGGGGCGTGACCTTCAGGTGAAGGTCAGGGCAGCACGACGATCTTCCGTCCCTGGCCGGTGGCGAACCGGTCCAGTGCCTGCGGGTACTCCGTCAGCGGAAGTCGGTGGCTGATGAACACCTGCGGATCGAGCACTCCGGTTGCGAACAGTTCCGCCGCGCGCTCGTAGCTGTGCAGCACCGCCATGGAGCCGGTAATCGTGATTTCTTGGTTGTAGATGCGGTACGGCGAGATGGTGGCCGTCGTCGCGTAGTCGGATACCCCGAACTGCAGGAACGTCCCGGCCTTGGCGACCCGTTCCAGGCCGTCCTGGATGGCCGCGGCGTTGCCGGTCGCGTCGACGACTACGTCCCAGCCAGTCGGCCGCCCGAACTCATCGGCCGAGAGCGCCGCCTGTGAACAGCCGAGCTTCTCAGCCGTCGCCAGCCGTTCCGGGTTGACGTCCACGACGTCCACCGAGGCGGCACCGGTGCGCTTGGCCAGCTCCAGCATCATCAGGCCCATCGTCCCGCTGCCGTAGATCAGTACATGGGAGCCGATCCTGCTGCTGAGCACGTCGTAGCCGCGCACGGCGCAGGACAGCGGCTCGATCAGCGCCGCGTCCTGGACGTCCACGTGATCCGGCAGCCGTGCGCAGTTGGCGACGGGCGCCACGGCGTACTCGGCGGCGCCACCCGCCACGGTCACACCGATCGCCTGCCACCGGTCGCAGAGGTTGTTGCGTCCGGCGCGGCAGTAGCGGCACTCGTTGCAGTACAGCGAGGGGTCCACGGCGACCCGGTCACCGATGGCGAGTTCGGTGACCTCGCTGCCGAGGCCCACGACCTCCCCGGCGAACTCGTGGCCCGGCACGACCGGCAGGGTCGGTGCGAACTCGCCCTGCAGGATGTGCAGATCGGTCCCGCACAGCCCGCAGGCCGCCACGTCGACCACGACCTCGCGCGGCCCGGGAGCGGGGTCGGGCACCGTGGTGACGGTGACCTTGCCGGGGGCTTCGATGACAGCGGCTTTCACTTGACTGCTCCGAGGGAGAGGCCGCGGACGAGTTTGTCCTGTGCGGCGAAGCCGGCGATGAGGACGGGCAGGGAGACCAGGGTGGCCGCGGCGCAG